>NZ_JBNCLE010000004.1:0-62433 GCF_049844495.1 Micromonospora sp. DT48 | reverse complement strand
GCAACCGGCTCCGGGCGGTCAGGCTTGATCCCTCCGCCGGTTGCGGTGCGACCACTTCCACCGCAACCGGGCAGACCCGGTGACGGACCGATCAGCTGGACAGCCGCCACCGGCCGTTGCGGGCGACCAGGGTGGTCAGCGCCTGCGGCATCAGCCCGGAGTGGTTGTCCGGCGTCATCCGGATCGGACCGGACAGGCCGTCCATCTGGGACGTCTCCAGCACGTCGCGCAGGCGCTTGCGGTCGACCTCGCCAGCGGGGCCGCCGGCCCGCAGCTCCGAGTCGGCGATGAGCTGGATCGCGTCCGCGGCGAACGACGAGGAGCCGTGGTAGCCGCCGTATCGGGCCGTGTAGTCCTGGAACCACTGACGGCGCGCGGCCTTGGCGGGGGTGGTCGCGATGATGTCGTCGATCACCATCGTCTGGGTGAAGACCAGGGTCGCCCGCTCGGCGGCCCGGGCGGCTGGGCCGAGGAAGAGGTCACCGGCGGCGGCGGCGTCGAGGAACAGCGGACCGGTGTAGTTGGACCGCTTGACCGCGCTGGACGCGAGCATCGCCTGCTCCGGCGGGGTCCAGATGACCACGGCGTCCGGGTCGGCCGCAGCCACCCGGCCGGCCGGTCCGTCCAGTTCCGTGTCGGTGCCACGGACGGACGCCTCGGTCCGCACCCGGATGCCGACCTTGTCGAACTCCCGGCGCAAGGCCTTGGCACCCTCCTGGCCGTAGGCGTCGTTGCTGCGCAGCAGCCCGACCGTCTCGATGTTGCGGCGGCGTAGCTCGACGGTGAGGGCGGCAGCGTTGTCCTCGGCGTTGGGGGCCAGCTTGAACATGTAGCGGCGTTCCGCGACCGGGTTCACCACGGCGCCGGCCGCGGCGAGTGCGATGGTCGGGATCTGGTTCTCATTGACCGTACGGACCGCGCCGACCGCACATTCGTTACATCCACCCATGACGATGGCAGTGACTCGCTTATCGTTGCTGAAGTCGACGATGTTGCGCAGTGACTCACTCGCGTCGGACCGGTTGTCCTTCAGCAAAAGTTCGACCTTCCGGCCGTTGAGTGCGCCGGAGGCGTTCAACTGCTCGACCTTCAGTTCCAGAGCCTGCCGGTACGCCTTGCCGACCCCGGCCGCGGCGCCGGAGAGTTCCAGGTCGGCGGCGATCACGATCGGGCTCGTGTCCTGCTCGTCTCCGCCGAACTGACAGCCGGCGAGAGTGGTGACGAGCAGGGTCGACACGAGCGCCGTGGCGGTCGCGGAGCGGAAGGGGCTCAACTCTGTCCTCCTGATGCGGCACGGGGGCCCCGCTGACCGGTGACTCAGCCGTCCTCTGTGGATAATGGGACGGCTCTGCCGTACCGTGTGCGCGAAGCCTGCAAAACCTTGCCAATGCCGGGCGCTGCGGTCAAGCGGGTCAGCGAAGACGTTTCGGGACGCCGATCCCACATGTTGGCGTAACCAAATGTTTTCAAATGCTCACTGTGCAGACACGCTTGACCACGCTGGAGTTACATCCCCTGTTCAGGGGCGCTGTGGAAATGTAGGTATTAGTTGACCGGATCACGTGATGCATGCCGTCCGACCGTTTCCTGCCCGCCTGCGGCTTCCCAAACACGATCTCGTCTGATGAAATCGCGGCCGTGCCGCGCATGGCGCCGGCCGTCGCTCGACACACGGGTCGGCGGTTGTGGCGGGAAGAGAACGACGGAGGCGATGTCGTGAGCACCGGACCGACGACCCTGCCCGCCCGTGCTGACGCCGCGCAGAAGAGCGGCGCTCGGCTGCCCCGGCTGCGCGATGCCCGGATCCGGTCCAAGCTGGCGTTGATCCTGGTGGTTCCGGTGGCGGCGGTCATCGCGCTGGCCACGGTCCGGCTGGTCTCCGTCGTCGAGGGCGCCTACGACGCGACTCAGGCCCGCGCGCTCACCGCGCTGTCCACCGACGTCTCCGCGCTGACGAACGACCTGCACGCCGAACGGATGGCGGCGGCGGCCTACCTCGCCGCACCGCAGCAGCGGGCCGACGCGTACAACCTGCGGGTCCGTCAGACCCAGCAGCGCATCGACGAATACCGCGCGGAGCGGGCCCGCATCGGTGACGCCCCCGCTGCCGTCCGCGACCGACTCGCGGCTATCGACGCTCACCTGGACACCCTCGACGGCACCCGGCAGGAGGTGCTCGCCCGCGAGCAGATGGAGGTCGCCGAGGCGGCGTTGCGCTACGGCGTGATCCTCAACGACCTGGTCGGCTACGGCGACGGGTTGGCCCAGCTGCCCGGCGACGAGGCACTCGGTGACACCCGCCGGGCGGTCGCCGCCTTCGCCCGCGCCAAGGCGGCCGTCGCGGAGGAGGAAGCGGTCGTCTTCACGGCCCTCAGCGGTGGCCGGCTGGACAACGAGCAGTTCTCCACCTTCGTCGCCACCCTCACCGGGCAGCAGGAGGCGTTGGTGTCCTTCTCGCTCGCCGCCGACCCGGTGCAGCGTGCCCTGGTCGAGAGCACCGTTTCCGGTGACGCGGTGGTGCTCGCCGACCGGATCGCCACCGACCTCAGCCGGGCGGTCAACCAGCGTGCGCCGTTCACCGCGCAGGAGGCGACCTCGGCGATCGGCGCGGTCAACGAGCTGATGCGGTGGGCCGAGATCGAGCTGCAGAACCGCCTGCTCGACCAGGCCGAGCAGGCTCGCTCGGACGTCATCCGGCAGGCCATCGTCGAGACGACGCTGGTACTGCTCACCCTGATCATCGCCGTTACCCTGGCCGTGGTCCTGGCCCGGTCGCTGAACCACTCCCTGCGGCGGCTGCGGGAGGGCGCGCTCTCCGTGGCGAACCACGACCTGCCGGAGGCGGTGCGTCGCCTCCAGGGGATGGGCAACGTCAGTGACGGCAGTGTCGACGAGATCGTCCGCGAGGTACGCGATCCGATCCAGCTCGACAACCGCGACGAGGTGGGTCAGGTCGCCTCGGCCTTCAACGTCGTGCACCGGGAGGCGGTCCGGGTCGCGGCCGAGCAGGCGGCCCTGCGGACCAGCGTCTCGGCGATGTTCCTGAACCTGGCCCGGCGTAGTCAGACCCTGGTCGACCGCATGATCGGTGAGCTGGACGCGATCGAGCGCGGTGAGGAGGACCCGAAGCGGCTCGCGCAGCTGTTCGAACTCGACCACCTCGCCACCCGAATGCGCCGCAACGACGAGAACCTGCTCGTGCTGGCCGGGGCGGACTCGGCCGTGCCACGCCGCGACGACGCCCTGTTGGTGGACGTGCTGCGGGCCGCGCAGTCCGAGGTGGAGCTCTACAACCGGATCGAGTTCGGCACGGTCGACACCGACGTGTCGGTGGCGGCCCACGCGGTCAACGACGTGGTGCGACTGGTGGCCGAACTACTCGACAACGCCACCCGCTTCTCGCCGCCCAACACCACTGTGGTCGCCGACGGGCGGCGGATCCGTGACTACGTGCTCATTCAGATCGAGGACCGGGGTCTCGGCCTCTCTGACGAGCAGTTGGACTCCCTCAACCGGCGGCTCGCCGCGCCGTCCGCGGTCGACGTGTCGGCGTTCCGCCTGATGGGTCTCGCGGTGGTCAGCCGACTGGCTGCCCGCTACAGCATCCGGGTCGAGCTGCGACGCAACGTCGAGGGCGGCACCGTCGCGCAGGTAACTCTGCCCGCCGCCACCGTGGTGCTGCCCAGCCTGCGCGGTCGCGACCAGGCGATCACCCGGCCCCGGCAGCCGCTCGCGGTCGAGCAGCCCCCGCCCGCGCCGGCCGGACTCGGAGAGCCCGCCGGGCGCGGCAACACCGCGACCCTGGTCGACCGACTCCACAACGGCACGTCCCCCGGCACACCCTGGCCGACCCCGGGGGCTGCTCCGGCCGCGCCGCCGCCGGCCCGTACGCCGTCGCCCTCCTTCAGCGGGTTCAACGCGGGGACGCCGACGGTCGCACAACCCACGCTCGATCCGGTCCCGAACCGAGGTGCCACCGAGCACAGCTACTTCTCTCCGCCCGGACTGCCGGCTGGACCGGTCGCGGGTGCCGCCGTCAACGCGCCGACCGGATTCGCGCCGAGCGCCGGTCAGCAGCAGCCCGGCGGTGGTGACGGCTCCGAGTTCCGTGGGCTGGGCGCCAGCCTGGCTGCCACGACCCCGCCGCCGATGACGCGTCCGATCACCGTTCCACCGGAGCAGACCTCCGAGGCGCCGATCTTCCGGGAGATGGAGGCGGTCTGGTTCCGGTCGCACGGCAACGACGCGACCACGATCTTCAGCCGGCCGCAGTTCGACGAGCAGCCGCCGCCGGTGGCCGCCGCACCACCGGTGCCTCCTGTCGAGCCGACCAGGGGACGGAGTCCGTTGCCAACCCGCACGCCGGGTGCGGCCGCCGCCGCGACGCCCGCGCCGCCACCGTCGTACACTTCCTCGTCCGCCAGCACGACCGGTCCGGCGCCGAGCGCGCCGCAGACCCGGCCCTCGCCGGCACCGCAGTCCGCGCCACCGCAGTCCGCCCGGCCCGAGAGCGGCCAGTCGGCGGACGACGCCTGGCGGACCGCGGCCGACGAGGGCTGGTCACGGGCCAGCCAGGCGGCCGAGCCCACCCCCGCGGGGACGACCCGGTCGGGGCTGCCGAAGCGGGTGCCCCAGGCGCAGCTCGTGCCCGGTGGCATCGAGCCCCGCGCGCGTGAGCACGGCCGCCGGACTCCCGACGAGGTACGCGGTCTGCTGTCGGCGTACCACCGGGGCGTCCAGCGTGGACGGACGGCCGGGGCGAGTCAGAACAGCACCTCGACCAAGGAGACGAGCCGATGAACAGGCCAGCGGCCATACAGGACATGGGTTGGCTGCTCAGCAACTTCGCCGACAGCGTGGCTGGCATCGCCCACGTGGTGGCGGTGTCCGCGGACGGGCTGTTGCTCGCCTCCTCCCGGGACCTGCCGCCGGACCGGGCGGACCAGCTCGCCGCGATCACCTCCGGCGTGGTGAGCCTGACCGAAGGTGCCGCGCGGATGTTCAGCGCCGGCGGGGTGTTGCAGACAGTGATCGAGATGGACAGTGGGTACCTGTTCCTGATGTCGATCAGTGACGGATCGTCGATGGCGGTGCTCGCGGCGCGCAGCTGCGACGTCGGCCAGGTGGGTTACGAGATGGCATTGCTGGTGGAACGGGTGGGCGCGGCGCTGGTACCGCTGCCCCGGGATGCGGTGCGGTCGTAACGAGTGCGCCAGCCCGGCGGAAGGCAGAGGAGGTGATCACGGATGGATCGACAGCGTGACCCACGGGGTGCGCTCGTCCGCCCGTACGCGGTCACCCGGGGCCGGACCGAGCCGTTGCGGGACATCGCGCTGGAAGCGGTGTTGGTGGCCAGTCCCACCCAGATCGCCGAGTCGCGTTTCGCCGGGCACGACAAGCATCGCATCGCCATGGTCTGCGAGGGCCGGCCCGAGTCGCTTGCGGAGATCGCCGCGTACACCCGGCTACCGCTGGGTGTCGCCCGGGTGCTGGTCGCCGACATGGTGGCCGAGGGCCTGTTGACGCTACAGACGGCTGCTCCCGCCACAGGTTTCGAGGAGCGGATGGAAATGCTGGGAAGGGTGCTGAGTGGACTTCGCGAGCTATGACCCCGCCGGGGCCCGCCAGAGCCGGGGAATCATCTCCGCGAAGATCGTCGTCGCGGGTGGCTTCGGTGTCGGCAAGACCACGCTGGTCGGTGCGATCTCCGAGATCACACCGCTGACCACCGAAGCGGTGATGACCTCGGCGGGAGTCGGAATTGACGACCCGTCCAAGGTGCCGGGCAAGGAGACCACCACGGTCGCCATGGACTTCGGCCGGATCACCATGGCGCAGGACCTGATCCTGTACCTCTTCGGCACGCCTGGGCAGACCCGGTTCTGGTTCATGTGGGACGAGATCATCCGAGGCGCGGTGGGTGCCGCGGTGCTGGTGGACACCCGCCGGATCACCGACGCGTTCGCCCCGCTCGACTACTTCGAGAACCGCAACCTGCCGTACGTGGTCGCACTCAACCGGTTCGACGGGGCACCCCAGTACGAGCTGGACGAGGTGCGCGAGGCGCTGGCCATCTCGCCGGACGTGCCGTTGGTGATGACCGACGCCCGGCGACGTGAGTCGGTCAAGCAGGTCTTGATGACGGTTGTCGAGCACGCCATGGCGCGGCTCCAGGCCGAGCACGATCGCGGCTTCCCGACCCCGGTCGGGTAGGCCGCCGGAGCTTCGCAGGCCACCTGCCGGTCCGGCCGCCGACCGGGCCGGCAGGTGGTGTCGACTCAGTCGACCTGCAGGCGGTAGCCCCGCTTGACCACGGTCTGCACCACTCGTGGTGCCTTCAGTCCGGCCCGCAGCCGGGCCACCGCCATCTCCACGGCGTGCTCGTCGGCGCCACGGGGCAGCGTTCGCAACAGGGCGGTACGCGACAGCACCCGCCCGGGTGACTGGGCCAGCGCCCGCAGCACCGCCATCGGGGCCGGGGCCAACGGGCGCAGCTCACCGTCGATGACCGCCGCGTGCCCGCGCAGGGTCAGCAGGTGTCCGGCGACCTTGATGGTCTTGGTACGTCGCGGCAGCTCGTCGACGATGGTGCGGACCAGCGCACCGAGGCGGGCCCGACTCGGCGCGCTCACCGGCACTCCGCGTCGGACCAGCGGCTCGGCGGTGACCTGGCCGACGCAACTGGCCAGCACGTCGGTTCGCAGCGCGTCCAGCACCGTTTCGGTGCGGTCCCCGGCGGCCCGCAGCAGCGCCTCCACCGCCGGTGCCGAGGTGAAGGTGACCGCGTCGACCAGCCGCCCCGCCACCAGGTCGACCAGCCGGTGCAGCGGTGCCGGGTCGGTCGGTGGGGCCCAGCGGTAGACCGGGATCTCGATGACCGTGGCCCCGGCGTCCTCCAGCGCACGGGTGCACTCCGGTTGCCGTTCGCCGTGCAGCTGCATGGCGATCACCTGGCCGGACACGCCGCGCTGGCGCAGGTGGTCGACCACCTCGTCGCAGCTCTCGGAGGCGGGGGACCACTGGTCGTAGAGGCCGGCTGCCCTTATCGCGCCGCGCGCCTTCGGCCCCCGGGCCACCACGTACGCGTCGCCGAGCACCCCGCGCAGCGGCTCGGCGAGCCCCCAACCCTCGGCGGCCTCCAGCCACCCACGCATCCCGATGCCGGTGTTGGCCATCAGGATGTCGGGTGGGCGTTCCAGACAGGCGCGGGTCGCTTCGCGCAGTTCGGTGTCGTCCGCGAGCGGCACGATCCGCAGGGCGGGGGCGAGCACCACCCGGGCGCCGCGCCGTTGGAGCAGCGCGGCGAGTTCGTCCCGCCGCCGGTCGGCGGTCACCCCGATGGTGAAGCCGGCCAGTTCCTCGCGCATCAGCCCTCCTGTCGCAGCCGCACCTCGACCATGCCGTCGTGACAACGGATCTGGTGCCGGGCGACCGAGACGCCCGGCAGGTCGAGACAATCCCCCGTGCGCAGGTCGTAAACCTGCTTGTGCAGCGGCGACGCGACCGTCGGCACCTCACCCCGGCTGCCCACGATGCCCCGGGAGAGCACGTACGCCCCGGAGACCGGGTCGCGGTTGTCGATCGCGTACAGCCCGTCGGTGGTGCGGAAGATCGCCACCTGCACGCCGTCGACGAGGGCGGCGACGCCCCGGTCCGGGTCCAGGCGGTCCACCGGGCAGACGGTGACCCAGTCCAGTGCCGTCGTGGTCGTCATCGACGCACCTCCGGCAGACCGAGCGCGACCGGCTGGCCGAGCGTGACGGGTTGGCGGCCTGGGGTGGCCTGCTGGCCGCCGACGGGTACCGGCTGCCCGCGTTCGGTGACGAAGGTGATCGACGGGTCGGGAACATCCGGCGCGTTGACGAACGAGGTGAACCGGCGTAGCCGGTCCGCGTCGGCCAGTACGTCACGCCACTCGTCCGAGTAGGACGCGACGTGCCGGGCCATCGCGGCGTCGAGTTCGGCGCAGAGGCCGAGCGAGTCGTCCACGATCACCGACCGGAGGTGGTCCAGCCCGCCGTCCATCGCCTCGATCCAGGCGGCGGTGCGTTGCAGCCGGTCGGCGGTGCGGATGTAGTACATCAGGAACCTGTCGATCAGCGTGATCAGCGCCTCGGTGGACAGGTCGGTCGCGAACAGGTCGGCGTGCCGGGGCCGGAAGCCGCCGTTGCCGCCGACGTAGAGGTTCCAACCGGTTTCGGTGGCGATCACACCGAAGTCCTTGCTGCGGGCCTCGGCGCACTCGCGGGCGCAGCCGGAGACCGCCGACTTGATCTTGTGTGGGGCGCGGAGCCCCCGGTAGCGCAGTTCCAGGGCCACGGCCAGACCGACCGAGTCCTGCACCCCGTAGCGGCACCAGGTGGAGCCGACGCAGGACTTCACGGTGCGCAGCGCCTTGCCGTACGCGTGCCCGGACTCGAACCCGGCGTCGACCAGCCGACGCCAGATCTGCGGCAACTGGTCGACCCGGGCACCGAACAGGTCGATCCGTTGACCGCCGGTGATCTTCGTGTAGAGGTTGAAGTCGCGGGCCACCTCACCGATGACGATCAGCTTCTCCGGGGTGATCTCCCCGCCGGGGATCCTCGGCACCACCGAGTAGCTTCCGTCGCGTTGCAGGTTCGCCAGGAAGTGGTCGTTGGTGTCCTGCAACGAGGCCTGCTCGCCGTCGAGGATGTGCCCGTTGCCGAGCGAGGCGAGGATCGAGGCGACGACCGGCTTGCAGATGTCACAGCCGCGTCCCCGACCGTGCTCGGAGATCAGCCGGGAGAACGTCTTGATGCCGCGTACCCGGACGATGTCGAACAGTTCCTGCCGGCTGACGTCGAAGTGCTCGCAGAGCGCCTTCGACTGCACGACGCCGGCCGCGTCGAGCAACTGCTTCAGCATCGGTACGCAGGAACCACAACTCGTCCCGGCCCGGGTGCACGCCTTCAGGGCGGGCACGTCGGCACAACCGTCCGCGATGGCCGAGTCGATGTCCGCCCGGGTCACCGCATTGCAGGAGCAGACCTGGGCGGTCGCGGGCAGGGCACCGGCCGAGGCGCCCACCGCGTCGTCACCGGCCAGCAGCGCCAGCGGAGCGGCCGGCAGCGGCCCGCCGACACTGGCCCGCAACGTCGGGTACGCGCTGGCGTCGCCGACCAGCACCCCGCCGAGCAGCGTCGACGCGTCGTCGGAGAGGACCAGCTTGGCGTACACCCGGCAGGCGGGATCGGTCCAGGTGACGTCCAGACAGCCCGGGGTCGTGCCGTGCGCGTCGCCGAACGAGGCGACATCGACACCGAGCAGCTTGAGTTTGGTGGCGGTGTCCGCGCCCGGGAAGGTGGCGGCACCGCCGACCAGCCGGTCGGCCACCACCTCGGCCATGGCGTAACCGGGGGCGACCAGGCCGTAGCAGGTGCCGTCGACGGCGGCGCACTCGCCGACCGCGTAGATCCGCTCGTCGCTGGTCCGACAGGCGTCGTCGACCAGCACACCGCCGCGTGGACCGATGTCGAGACCGGCTGCCCGGGCCAACTCGTCGCGGGGCCGGATGCCGGCGGCCACCACCACCAGGTCGGCCTCGATCAGCGCGCCGTCGGCGAGTTCCAGGGTGGCGACGGCCCCGTCCGCCCCGGGCCGCAGCGCGGTGGTGGCCACCCCCAGGTGGCAGGTGACGTCGAGTTCCTCGACGTAACGGCGGAGCATCGCGCCACCGGCGGTGTCCACCTGCACCGGCATCAGCCGGGGGGCGAACTCGACCACGCTGGTGGTCAACCCGAGCAGGCGTAGCGCGTTCGCCGCCTCCAGGCCGAGCAGCCCGCCACCGATCACCGCGCCGGTGCGGCGGTCCTTGGCGTACCGGCGGATGGCGGCGAGGTCGTCCAGGGTCCGGTAGACGAAGACGCCGCTCAGGTCGGTGCCCGGCACCGGCGGCACGAACGGGTACGACCCGGTGGCGAACACCAGGACGTCGTACGGGTACTCGCCGCTGGTCGTGGTCACCACCCGGCGGCTCCGGTCGACGCCGGTGGCTGCCTCACCGAGCCGCAACCGCACCCCGTCGTGCGGGGTGTGCAGGTTGAGGTCCTCCTCGTCGGCACCATCGAAGTACGCCGAGAGCCGCACCCGGTCGTACGCCGGTCGGCTCTCCTCGGCGAGCACGGTGACCCGCCACCGCTGCTGTGGGTCGCGGGCGCGCAGCGCGTCCACGAACCGCTGGCCGACCATGCCGTTGCCGATGACGACCACATTGCCGCCGGTCATCGTCCCACCTCCACCGGATCCGTCTTGGACAACCAGTCGACGATGCCGGCGACCGCGTCGCGGCATCCGCCGCAGCCGGTACCGGCCCGGGTCCCCGCGACCACGGCGTCGACCGTGCGGGCTCCGTCCCGCCAACACCGCACGAGGGCCCCCTTGCTCACCGAGTTGCACTGGCAGACCACTGCCGCGTCCGGCATCAGCGCCGGTGACGGGGCCGATGCCGTGACGGCCCCGCCGATCGCGCGACCGAGCAGCAGGGCCCGCCGGTCGGAGGGCACCGGGTGTCCACGGTCGAACAGTTGGATCACCGTGCCCACGGCGGGGTTGTCGCCGAGCAGGATCGCGGCGGCCAGCCGTTCGTCGTGGATGCGCAGCCGGGCGTAGGTGCCCCGGGCCGGGTCGGCGAAGGTCAGCTCCTCGCCGGGGCCACTGGTCGGGTCACCCATCGCGGCGAGGTCGATGCCGGATGCCTTGAGCCGGGTGACCGACGGCCGTGGCCGGAACCGGGCCAGTGGGTCCTGCCCGGTCACCACCTGGGCCACCACCCGCGCCTGCGCCCAGGCGGGCGCCACCAGCCCGGTCAGTGTGCCGTCGTGCTCGGCGCAGTCGCCGATCGCGGAGATGCGCGGGTCACTGGTGCGCAGCCGGTCGTCGACCAGCACCCCCCGATCCACGGCCAGACCGGCTGCCGTGGCGAGGGCCGTGTCGGGGCGTACGCCGCAGGCCAGCACCAGCAGGTCGGCGTCGAGTGACCGGCCGTCGGCCAGGTCCAGCCGCACCCCGGCGGCGTCGGCGTGCACCGCGGTCGGCTCCACCGCCAGGTGGGTGGTGACGCCGAGGTCGGCCAACGTGCCGGCGAGGATGGCACCGGCGGTCGGGTCGAGCTGACGGTCCATCAGGTACGGCACCCGGTGCACCACGCCGACGTCGAGCCCGCGCAGGGCCAACCCTCGGGCCGCCTCCAGACCGAGCAGCCCGCCGCCGAGCACCAGGGCGCGCCGGGCGGTGGCGGCGAGGGCGAGGATGCGCTGGCAGTCGTCCAGGGTGCGGAACGGGACCACCCGTGCCGGGAGCCGTCCCGGGTCGAGCCCGGGCAGCGCGGGCACCACCGCCTGGCTGCCGGTGGCGAGGACCAGGTGGTCGTAGCGGATCCGGTCGCCGTCGGTGGTGCGTACCTGACCGGTGGCCCGGTCGATCGCGCTGACCGTCACCCCGGTACGCAGGTCGACGCCCCGGCCGACGACCTCGGCCAGTTCCACGTCCGCCTCGCCGATCTTGCCGGTGAGCAGAGTGGACAGCATGATCCGGTTGTACGCGGGGTGGGGCTCCGCGCCGAGCACGGTGACCTTCAGGTCGTCGCCACGGGCGTGCAGTTCCGCCGCCACCCGGGCGCCGGCCATCCCGTTGCCGACCACCACGACCCGTTCGCTGTACCCGGTCATGCCTTCTCCACCCGTACCGCGCAGATCTTGAACTCCGGCATCCCGGAGATCGGGTCGACGGCGTCGTTCGTGACGGAGTTGGCCCGTGCCCGCCCACCCCAGTGGAACGGTGCGAAGACGGTGTCCGGCCGGATGTTCGGGCTCAGCCGGGCCGGTGCCTGGAACTCGCCGCGCCGCGAGGCCACCCGTACCGGCACGCCATCGGCGACGCCCAGCCGCTCGGCGAGATCCGGATGCAGCTCCACGAACGCCTCGGGGGCGGCCCGGCGCAGTGCGGCCACCCGGCGGGTCTGGGTGCCGGACTGGTACTGGGCCAGCACCCGGCCGGTGGTGAAGTGCAGCGGGTAGTCGGCGCAGACCTCCTCGACCGCCGGCCGGTGCTCCACCGGGTGGAACCGGGCCCGCCCGTCGGCGGTGGCGAAGCGGTCGGTGAACATCCGGGGGGAGTCGGGTCCGTCGCCGTCGGGGCACGGCCAGAAGACACCGTCGGTGGCGTCGATCCGCTCCCAGCTGATCCCGGCGTAGTCGGCGATGCCGCCGGCCGACGCGCGGCGCAGCTCGGCGAAGACCGAACGCGGGTCGTCGGGCGATTGCCGCACCGACGGCCGGAGACGGGCCGAGAGGGCGGTGAGGATCTCCAGGTCGGTGCGGACGTCCGGCGGCGGCGGACGCAGCGCCCGGCGGCGTAGCACCCGCCCCTCCAGGTTGGTCATCGTGCCGTCCTCCTCGGCCCACTGGGCGGTCGGCAGCACCACGTCGGCCAGCGCGGCCGTTTCGGAGAGCAGGAAGTCGGCGACTACCAGCAGGTCCAGGTCGCGCAGGCGACCCTCGACCCGGGCGGCGCGGGGCGCGGAGACCACCGGGTTCGAGCCGAACACCAGCAGCGCCCGTGGCCCCTGGTCCGTGCCCAGCGAGTCCAGCAGCTGGTACGCCGGGACTCCCGGTCCGGGCAGCTCGTCCGCAGACACCCCCCAGACCCGGGCGACGTGGGCCCGCGCCTGAAGATCGTCGATGCGGCGGTATCCGGGGAGTTGGTCGGCCTTCTGCCCGTGCTCCCGGCCACCCTGCCCGTTGCCCTGCCCGGTCAGGCAGCCGTAGCCGGAGCCGGGACGTCCGGGTAGACCGAGCGCGAGGGCGAGGTTGACGAAGCCGGTGACGGTGTCGACGCCCTTGGCGTGCTGTTCCGCACCCCGGGCGGTGAGGATGATGGCCCGCTCGGCGGTGCCGAGCGCTCGGGCGGTCTCCTCCAGGTCGGCCACGGGCACACCGGAGAGCGCTTCGGCGCGCGCCGGCCACCATCCCGCCACGGTGCGTCGCACCGCCGGGAACCCGGTGGTACGGGTGGCGATGTAGTCGCCGTCGACGTACCCCTCGGTCAGCGCGATGTGCAGCAGCGCGCTGGCCACCGCCAGATCGGTGCCGGGCAGCGGTTGCAGGTGCAGGTCGGCCTGCCGGGCGGTGGCGGTGACCCGTGGGTCGACCACGATCAGCTTGCCGCCCCGTTCCCGTTGCTCGGTCAGCCAGCGCATCAGCGGCGGCATGGTCTCCGCCGGGTTCGCGCCGACCAGCAGCAGGGTGTCCGCCCGGCCCAGGTCGGACAGCGGGAACGGCAGCCCTCGATCCACACCGAAGGCCCGCATCCCGGCGGCCGCCGCCGAGGACATGCAGAACCGCCCGTTGTAGTCGATGAACCGGGTGCCCAGCACCACCCGCGCGAACCGGCCCAGCGCGTACGCCTTCTCGTTGGTGAGCCCGCCGCCGCCGAAGACGGCGACCGCGTCACGGCCGTGCCGTTCCCGCACATCGCGCAGCCCGGTGGCGATCCGGTCCAGCGCGGCGTCCCAACTGGCCGGGCGCAACTCGCCGCTGGCCGGGTCGCGTAGCAGGGGACTGGTCAGCCGCTCCGGGTGCCCGAGCAGGTCCGTCGAGGTCCAGCCCTTCTGGCACAGGCCGCCCCGGTTGGTGGGGAAGTCGCGGGGCAGGACGCTGACCGTGTCGGCCTCCTCGCGCAGGACCATGCCGCACTGGAGGGCGCAGTACGGGCAGTGGGTGGCCACTTCCCGGGGCTCTCGCCCCGTTCGGGTCGCCGGCCATGCACCGTCTGTCATGTCGGCAAAGCGTGCCGTTGGGCAGTTTCCGGTCCGCGTCCCGTTTGTTTCGGCCCTGTCAAGAGCCGCTCACACCGCACCTTGGCTGCGGGCCGGCTGGTGTGGCCGAGGGCGACCGAGGCGTCGTCCGGGCCATTTCGGACCGTCGATGTCGAGGATCGGCGGCAGCGACCTACGCTGCGCCGTTGCCCTCGACGCCCCGGCAGTGGGCCTTCCGCCGGTCGCCGGGATGACTAACGGTCATACCAGCGGGTAGTCTTCCGGTATGACGGCTAAGGTGACTCTGTCGTTCGCTGACGAGACGATCGCGGACGCCCGACGATTCGCCAAGCGGGAAGGGCTCTCGCTCTCCGCCTGGATGGACCAGGCGGCCCGGGAGAAGGCGCTGCGCGAGGTCTTCGCCGCGCACGCCGCTGCGGTCGGGCGTGCCGGGCTGGATCTGGAATCCGCCTCGCTGGCCGACGCCCAGGAGGTCGGCATGGTCGACGATCTGCTCTTCGGTGGTCCGCCGCGTGCTGCGTAGGGGCGAGGTCTGGCGGATCGAAGGAGCCCGGGAGCGGCTCGGGCTGGTGATCAGCTCCGACGTCTACAACTCCACGGCGGTGCCCATCGTGATCGTGGCCGAGGTGGTGGAGGCGGCACTGCTGCGCGACTCGCCGCTGGCGGTGCCGATGGGGGATCAGGTGGTGATGCCCGACCGGATCTCCTCGCCGATGAAGAAGTGGTTCACCGAGTGCGTGGACGTCGCCGACGCGGAGACGATGCGGCGGGTGGACCGCGCGTTGCGCATCCTCCAGCAGCTCTGAGCGCGCCGCCGCGACACCGCGCGTCTCACCAACGCGGCCGACTGGTGGTGCGCTTCCCGTTGCCCGGCCGACCCGAACGGCGAACGCCGCGGTAACGGCGGCTCCCTAGCTTCTGCGCCATGACCACCACGAGCGCGCAGCCGACGGTAATCGAAGAGGAGAGCCTGGACCGCCGACCGGGGCGGTGGATCGGGCACTGGGCACCGGAGGATCCCGCCTTCTGGCGGCGGGTCGGCAGCGGTGTCGCACGGCGTAATCTCATCTGGTCGATCTTCGCCGAGCACATCGGCTTCTCGGTGTGGCTGCTCTGGAGCATCGTCGTCGTCCGGCTCGGCGATGCCGGTTGGCAACTCACCACCAGCCAGGCGCTCTGGCTGACCGCGGTGCCCAGCGGGGTGGGCGCGCTGCTGCGGCTGCCGTACACCTTCGCCGTGCCGGTCTTCGGCGGGCGCAACTGGACCGTCATCTCCGCACTGCTGCTGATCGTGCCCTCCGCCGGACTGGCCTGGGCGGTCGAGCACCCGGAGATCGGCTTCCTGCCCCTGCTGCTGATCGCTGCCACGGCCGGGTTCGGCGGCGGCAACTTCGCCTCCAGCATGGCCAACATCTCCTTCTTCTATCCGGAGCGGGAGAAGGGGTGGGCGCTGGGTCTGAACGCCGCCGGCGGCAACATCGGGGTGGCCGTCGTGCAGTTCGTGGTGCCCCAGGTGATCGTGCTCGGTGGCGGGCTCGCGCTGGCCCGGGCCGGTCTGATGTACATCCCGCTGGCGGTGATCGCCGCCGTCTGCGCGTACCTGTTCATGGACAACCTGGTCGAGGCGAAGGCCGACGTACGGCCGGTCTGGTCGTCGCTGTCACACCGCGACACCTGGATCATGTCGCTGCTGTACATCGGCACCTTCGGTTCGTTCATCGGCTACTCGGCGGCCTTCCCCACCCTGCTCAACTCGGTGTTCGGGCGGCCGGACGTCGCGCTGGCCTGGGCGTTCCTCGGGGCGGGGGTGGGCTCGCTCTGCCGACCGTTCGGGGGACGCCTGTCCGACGTCATCGGCGGGGCCAAGGTCACGGTGGCCAGCTTCGTGCTGATGGCCGTCGGGGCCCTGGGGGCGCTCTGGTCGGTCGAGCAACGCAGCATGCCCCTGTTCTTCGTGGCGTTCCTGCTGCTGTTCGTGGCCACCGGCGTCGGCAACGGTTCGACCTACCGGATGATCAGCAGGATCTTCCAGATCAAGGGCGAGGAAATGGGTGGCGCGCCGGAGGTGATGCTGGCGATGCGCCGACAGGCCGCCGGTGCCCTGGGCATCATCTCCGCGGTCGGTGCCTTCGGTGGTTTCCTGGTGCCGATCTGTTACGCCTGGGCCCGGTCGACCTACGGGGGCATCCAGCCGGCGTTGCGCTTCTACGTCGGGTTCTTCCTGGTGCTGCTGGTGGTCACCTGGGTGGCGTACCTGCGTCCGGGCAGCCGGATGGCTCGGGCGGGGGTGTGACGACCGTCATGTCGGCTTCCGTCGCCCGTCGGCTGGACCCCGTTTTGACCGGCCGACCGGGCTACGGGTATCGTTGCCTGCTGTTGTACGACATCTGTGGGCGTGCCGCCTGAGGTACGCTTGGTCGTTCGTGCGCGCTGGTCCGGCTGGGATGTCCTGGTCACCTCGGCGCGCTACCCCAGACCGACGACGAGACAAGGTAGACCTGTGCGTACGTACAGCCCGAAGCCGGGTGAGATCGAGCGTCAGTGGCACGTCATCGACGCCTCTGATGTCGTGCTGGGCCGCCTGGCCACCCACGCCGCCACGCTGCTGCGGGGCAAGCACAAGCCGACTTTCGCGCCGCACGTCGACACGGGCGACTTCGTCGTCATCGTGAACGCGGGCAAGGTGGCGCTGACCGGCAACAAGCGGCAGCAGAAGATCGCTTACCGGCACTCCGGTTACCCGGGTGGCCTGAAGCAGGTTGGCTACGACGAGTTGCTGGCCAAGCGCCCCGAGCGGGCCGTCGAGCTGGCGGTGAAGGGGATGCTCCCGCACAACAAGCTCGGCCGTCAGCTCATCAAGAAGCTGAAGGTCTACGCCGGTGCCGAGCACCCGCACGGCGCGCAGCAGCCGGTGCCGTTCGAGATCAAGCAGATCGCGCAGTGAGCGCGGGCGAAGGAAGCAGCATGACCGACATCACCGCCACCGAGGTCGCCCTTGAGGCCACCGAGGCGCCGGCGCCCGTCGCGCGCGCGCCTCGTGGTGACCGCCCGATCCAGACCGTGGGTCGGCGCAAGGAGGCCATCGTCCGCGTGCGTATCGTGCCGGGCTCCGGCAAGATCACCTGCAACGGGCGTGACCTGGAGGCGTACTTCCCGAGCAAGGTGCACCAGCAGCTGATCAAGGACCCGCTGGTCACCGCCGAGAAGGCCGAGGCGTTCGACGTCATCGCCAACCTGCGTGGCGGCGGCACCACCGGCCAGGCCGGTGCGCTGCGGCTGGCCATCGCCCGGGCGCTGATCGTCAGCGAGCCCGACGACCGCCCGGCCCTGAAGAAGGCCGGCTTCCTGACCCGGGACGCCCGGGTCAAGGAGAGCAAGAAGTACGGCCTCAAGAAGGCCCGTAAGGCTCCTCAGTACTCGAAGCGCTGATCTCCAGCCGCACCTTGTACTTCTGACGGACGGCCGGTCCGCCTCCTCTCGACAGGGGAGGTGGCCCGGCCGTTTTCGTTGCTTCGCGACAAGGCATTCTTCCTGTATCGGCAGTTCATCGGAGGTTGGTGGGTATGGGCCGATTGTTCGGCACGGACGGCGTACGTGGACGGGCGAACGCCGACCTCACCCCGGAGTTGGCGCTCTCGGTGGCGGTCGCGGCCGCCCACACCCTCGCCGAGTCGGATCGGGGTCGCCCCCCGTTGGCGGTGGTGGGTCGGGACACCCGGGCCAGCGGCGAGATGCTCGAAGCCGCAGTGGTGGCCGGGCTGACCAGCGCGGGTGCGACGGTGATCCGGGTCGGTGTGCTGCCCACGCCGGCGGTGGCGTTCCTCACCGCCGAAGCCAAGGCGGACCTCGGCGTGATGCTGTCGGCCTCGCACAACCCGATGCCGGACAACGGGATCAAGTTGTTCGCCGCAGGCGGGCACAAGCTGCCCGACGAGATCGAGATGCGGATCGAGGCGGCGATCGAGGCCAACGCCACCACCGCCTGGAAGCGTCCGGTCGGAGCCGGGGTGGGCCGGGTACACGACCTGCTCGACGGCGCGAACCACTACGTGCAACACGTCGTCGGCACCGCGACGCACCGGCTCGACGGGATCAAGGTGGTGGTCGACTGCGCCAACGGTGCCGCCGCCGAGGTGGCCCCGGCCGTCTACCGGGAGGCCGGCGCCGAGGTCATCGCGATCCACGCCGAGCCGGACGGGCTCAACATCAACGACGGCTGCGGCTCCAACCACATCGAGGCGCTGCGCCAGGCGGTGGTCGAGCACGGCGCACAGGTGGGCATCGCGCACGACGGCGACGCGGACCGGTGCGTGGCGGTGACCGCCGAGGGCGACGAGGTCGACGGCGACCAGGTGATGGCGATCCTGGCGCTGGCCATGCGGGAGGTCGGCACGTTGACCGGGGACACCCTGGTCGCCACCGTGATGAGCAACCTCGGTCTGCGCCTGGCCATGTCCGCCGCCGGCATCCGGCTGGTCGAGACCAAGGTCGGCGACCGGTACGTGCTGGAGGAGTTGCGCGCCTCCGGGCTTGCCCTCGGTGGCGAGCAGAGCGGACACATCGTGATGCCGGCGTACGCGACCACCGGCGACGGTGTCCTCACCGGACTGCACCTGATGGCCCGGATGGCGGCCACCGGCCGTTCCCTCGCGGACCTCGCCAGCGTGGTCACCAAGCTGCCGCAGGTGCTGATCAACGTGCCGGTCGGTGACCGCACCGTCGGTGCCGCCGCACCGGCGGTACGCGCCGAGGTCGAGCGGGCCGAGGCCGAGCTGGGTGAGACCGGGCGGGTGCTGCTGCGTCCGTCGGGCACCGAGCCGTTGGTCCGGGTGATGGTCGAGGCGGCCACCGAGCAGATCGCCCGCGACATCGCCGAGCGCATCGCCGCCCAGGTTCGGACCGCCAGCCCCGCCTGACCGACACGGCAGGTCGCGCCTCGGCTCCGCCGAGGTCCGACGCACCTCCCCCTACTGTGTAGGGTGCCGTGGGACGATGACCGCCGGCCGCCGAACGGGCGGACCACACCTGACGGGGGTGACCGTGTCTCACCCAGGTTCTCCTGGCTTCCTGGGGCAACCCGCCGGCTCGGCGCCGGCCGACGCCCCGCCCGACGCAGGGCAGAGCTGGCTCGGGGCCCGCTGGGGTCGCCTGCTCGTGATCGTGGTCGCGTTGGGGCTGGTCGTCGGCTCCGTGGCAGCGCCCTGGTCCGAGGTGACCCTGAGCGTGCTGGGCAGCAGGAACGACTCGCTGATCCATCAGGATTCGACCACCGGGCTCGCTGTCACCGAAATCGACGGATGGGGCTGGGCGTACCTCCTCCTGTTGGTGCCGCTGGTGCCGCTGGTGGTGGGCGCGGTGGTGCTGCCCAGATCCGTGGCACGGATCGCCGCGGTCGCGGCGGGCGGTGCCCTGCTGGCGATGTCGACCGTGCTGTTCGGTGCCGCGTACCGTATCTCGTCCACACCGGACGAGGCCGCCGCCCGCTGGGCCGAGGTCGTGCGCCGGCTGACCCCGGTGCTGGACCGGGACTTCGGCTCGATCTGGCTCGGCTATGACAGCCTCGGCCTGACGTTCGCCGTGCTCGCCGTCGCGGCGCTCGCCGCGGTGGTGCTGACCAGCCTGTGGCCGGGGTCCGGCCGGTTCGTCGTGGCGGGGGCCGGCACACTGGCGCTGTTCGCCGGCATCGCGCTGCCCTGGGTGACCGTCTACGGCGTGACCGGGAGCGGAGTGGACCGGAGCAACGCCTGGTGGCCCACCTTCGGTGGCGGTGCGGTGCTCACCATGGTCGGCACGCTGGTGCTCGCCGCCGTGACCTGGTGGGCCGCGTTGCGCCGGTCGACCCGTGGGCGGTTGCCCCTGCTGCTCGTGACGGTGCCGGCAGCCTTCGCGCTCCTCCTCGCGCACGATTTCATCGGGCTGGACCCGAAGGAGTGGCAGGACGCGGCCGAGCGGGCCCGGTTCCTCGCGGTCACCTACGACGTCCGGTCAGCGGCCGAAGTCGCCCAGCTCGCGCCCGTGCTCTTCCTCGTCGCGATGGTGCTGGCCTGGTCGGCGGCGCGGCGACGGGCCCGGACCGCGCGGCCACCGGTCGTCGCCGCGCCGACCGGGGCAGCCCGCACTCCCAGCTGACGCCGGGGCCGCGCCCCGACGGCGAATCGACGTCGGGCGCGGCCCTCGCGTGACCTCACGCCGTGTCGGTCATCGGGCCTCGGGCAGCCGGCGCAGCCGGGTCACCGCCTCGGTCAGCACCTCGGGACGTTTGCAGAAGGCGAACCGGATCAACCGCCGACCGGCCTCGGGGTCGTCGTAGAAGACCTGGGTGGGCACCGCGACCACGCCGGACCACTCGGGCAGCGTGCGGCAGAACTCCACCCCGTCGTTGCCGCCGAGGGCGGTGATGTCCGCGGTGACGAAGTACGTCCCCTCCGGGGTGAGTACGTCGAAACCGGCGGCGGCCAGCCCGTCGACCAGTTGGTCCCGGCGGGCCTGCAAGCCGTCGCGGAACGCGGTGAAGTAGTCGTCGGGTAGGGCGAGCGCCACCGCCACCGCGGGTTGCAGGGGCGCGGCGTTGACGAAGGTGAGGAACTGCTTGACCCGCAGCAGCGCCGACACCAGCGGCGCCGGGCCGCTGGCCCAGCCCACTTTCCAGCCGGTGCAGGAGAAGGTCTTGCCGGCGGAGGAGATCCGCAGGGTGCGCTCCCGCATTCCCGGCAGGGTGGCCAGCGGCACGTGCCCGCTGGCGGCGTCGGTGAAGGCCAGGTGCTCGTACACCTCGTCGGTGACCGCGTACGTATCGTGCTCCTGGCACAGCTGGGCGATCAGGGTCAACTCGTCGGGTGTGAACACCTTCCCGGTCGGGTTGTGCGGGGAGTTCAGCAGCACCAGCCGAGTACGCGCACCGAACGCGGCCCGCAGGTCGTCGGGGTCGAAGGCGTACCGCCCGGTGGCGTCCGGGCGGAGCGTCACCGGCCGCCGGACCGCACCGGCCAGGGTGATCGAGGCGGCGTACGAGTCGTAGTAGGGCTCGAAGCAGATCACCTCGTCACCCGGCTCGCAGAGGGCGAGGATCGCGGCGGCCACCGCCTCGGTGGCTCCGGCGGTCACCACCACCTCACCATCCGGGTCGTACTCCAGTCCCCAGAAGCGGCGCTGGTGTGCCGCGACGGCCGCGCGCAGCTCGGGGATGCCGGGGCCGGGTGGGTACTGGTTGCGTCCGTTGGTCAGGGCCTGCGCCGCGGCGGCGAGCATCTCGGGCGGGCCGTCGGTGTCCGGGAAACCCTGTCCGAGGTTCACCGCGCCGGTGCTTACCGCGAGGGCGGACATCTCCGCGAAGATCGTCGTCCCGAACGGGCGCATCCGGGCCACCAGCGGGTCCACATCGCTGATCGTCACGCCCGTCAGGGTACGGGGATGAGCCGCCGGTCCGCCCTCACCGGATGAGTGCTTTGTGGCAACCTCCGCCCCCATCGCCGAATCGCTCAAGTTGCGTGATTGTTTACCCCGGTTTCGAGCAGACATCGTGAGCGAAACTAGTTAGGCTGTCACCCATGTGTGGAATCGTGGGTTACGCCGGGGCCCGACCGGCGCTCGGCATCGTGCTCGACGGCTTGCGGCGGCTGGAGTACCGCGGCTATGACTCGGCCGGCGTCGCCATCGTCTGCGACGGAGAGCTGTTGACTGAGAAGAAGGCCGGCAAACTGGCCAACCTGGAGAAGGTGCTCTCCGAGCGGGCGGCCGAGGACCCGGCCGGCTGCGCCGCCAGCCCGATCGGCATCGGCGACGGCACCACCGGCATCGGGCACACCCGTTGGGCCACCCACGGTGGCCCGACGGACCGCAACGCCCACCCGCACCTGTCGCCCGACGGTCGGGTCGCGGTGATCCACAACGGCATCATCGAGAACTTCGCCAAGCTCCGTGCCGAGTTGGAGGAGCAGGGCGTCACCTTCGCCAGCGACACCGACACCGAGTGCGCCGCGCATCTGCTCTCCACCGCCCTGAACGACCTGCGTGCGGCGGGCCAGCCGGACGGGCCGCAGTTGCTGACCGCCGCCATGCGGGTGGTCTGCCAACGGCTGGAGGGCGCCTTCACGCTGCTCGCCGTCGACTCGGCCATCCCCGGCGCGGTGGTCGGCGCACGCCGCAACTCACCCCTGGTCGTCGGTCGCGGTGACGGGGAGAACTACCTCGCCAGCGACGTCGCCGCGTTCATCGAGCACACTCGGGACGCGGTCGAACTGGGCCAGGACCAGATCGTCCTGATCACCAGCGAGAGCATCGAGATCACCGACTTCGACGGCCAGCCGGCCACCGGCAAGGACTTCCACATCGACTGGGACTCCTCCGCCGCCGAGAAGGGCGGCTACGACTGGTTCATGCTCAAGGAGATCGCCGAGCAGCCGGCGGCGGTGGCCGACACGCTGCTCGGTCGGCTCACCGAGTCCGGCGAGATCATGCTCGACGAGGTCCGCCTGAGTGACCAGGACCTACGCGACGTCGACAAGGTCTTCATCGTCGCCTGCGGCACCTCCTACCACGCCGGGATGGTGGCGAAGTACGCCATCGAACACTGGACCCGGATCCCCTGCGAGGTGGAGTTGGCCAGCGAGTTCCGCTACCGCGACCCGGTGCTGGACCGGTCCACCCTGATCGTGGTGATCTCGCAGTCCGGCGAGACCATGGACACCTTGATGGCGCTGCGCCACGCCAAGGACCAGAAGGCCCGGGTGCTGGCCATCTGCAACACCAACGGCTCCACCATCCCGCGCGAGTCCGACGCGGTCCTCTACACCCACGGCGGGCCGGAGATCGCCGTCGCCTCCACCAAGGCGTTCCTCACCCAGTTGGTCGCGTGTTACCTGA
The DNA here is from genome assembly GCF_049844495.1 of Micromonospora sp. DT48. Classification (NCBI taxonomy): domain Bacteria; kingdom Bacillati; phylum Actinomycetota; class Actinomycetes; order Micromonosporales; family Micromonosporaceae; genus Micromonospora; species Micromonospora sp. DT48. The sequence continues at coordinate 39,773 of NZ_JBNCLE010000004.1, read as the reverse complement.
TCGGGTTGCACCTGGCCCAGGTGCGCGGCATCAAGTTCGCCGACGAGGTGGCGGCCGTGGTCGAGCAGCTCCACCAGGTGCCGGACAAGCTGCGGGAACTGCTCGGGCGGGTCGAGCCGGTCCGCGAGCTGGCCCGCCAGTTGAGCGCCGAACCGACCATCCTGTTCATCGGCCGGCACGTCGGCTACCCGGTGGCGTTGGAGGGTGCGCTGAAGCTCAAGGAGTTGGCGTACATGCACGCCGAGGGCTTCGCCGCAGGCGAGTTGAAGCACGGCCCGATCTCGCTCGTCGACCAGAACACCCCGGTGATCTGCATCGTCCCGTCTCCGGTGGGCCGGGGCATGCTGCACGACAAGGTGGTCTCCAACATCCAGGAGGTACGCGCCCGTGGCGCCCGCACCATCGTCATCGCCGAGGAGGGCGACGAGTCGGTCGTCCGGTACGCCGATCATCTGATCTACGTCCCACGGACGCCCACGCTGCTCGCGCCGCTGGTCACCGCGGTGCCGCTCCAGGTGCTCGCGGCCGAGATCGCCGCCGCCCGGGGCCACGACGTCGACCAGCCGCGCAACCTGGCCAAGTCCGTCACGGTGGAGTGACCGGTGGCCGGTCACCGGCCCAGCACCACCCGCGCCATGCCGTCCAGGGCCGGATTGTCCGGGTGCCAGTAGCCGGTGTGGCCGTACCGGCCACTGGGGAACGTCCGGCCCCCGAAGCCCGGCTCGGCCGGGTCGCGCCCGAACCAGCGTTCGTCGCCCGACCCGGCCAGCCAGCCGACGATGGTGCCGACCGGGGAGGCACCGAGCGCCGCCCGCCGGGCCAGTTCGTCCGGCGGGCGGGTCAGCCGGATCACGTCGTCCGGCGCGGTGCTGGCCCACACTTGGTCGGGTGGCAGGCCCAGGTCGGCCGCGTGTGTCACGCCGACCCCGGGTGAGCCGACGAAGACCAGCGCGTCCGCCGCCAGACCATGATCGCGAGCGGCGGTGCCCACCACCAGCGACCCGTAGCTGTGCCCGAGCACCGTCTGCCGTCCCGGCGGGTCGTCGTGGGTGGCCCGCAGGCCCTCCTGGAACCGGTGCAGCGCCTCACCGGCCGCGCGGGCCTGCCCGTCCCAGGCCGCCTCGTGCAGGAAGTCCGGGGCGTCGTAGTCCAGCCAGAGCACCGCCGAGGTCTGCGTACCGGGGGCCAACTCGGCGCAGCGGGCCAGCACCCGCGCCGCCCGGCCCAGCTCGCCGGTGGCGTCGTGCAGTCCGGAGGTCATGCCCGGCACATAGGTGAGCACGTCCGTGGCCCGATCCGGGTTGCCCAGCGCCACCACCGCCCGCCCCTCGCCGCCGACATCCAGACCCAGCAGGTACGCCCGGGGCTGCTGAGCCGACTCCAGCCGGTCGACGAGGGCGTCCAGCCCGGACCTCGCGGCGTCGACGGCACGCAGGCCGGCCAGCTCCGCCGGGCCGCGCGGCAGCCGGGCGAGCAACTGCTCCCACCGCTGGACCAGCTCCGCCCGGCGGGCCGCGAGCAGTAACCGGTTGGCCTGGTCACGGGCGTCGGCCGGCACCCCGTCGAGGCGGCCGATCAGCTCCGGCTCGTGCACCACCAGCCAGCGCCGCTCGGCCGAGGTGAGCCCGGCCCACCAGCGACGCACCAGAGCCGGATCGGCGTTCGGCGGCGGACGGTACGACGGTGGCCGGGCCGTCCAGCCGGTGCCGGCGGCCTCGGTCAGCCGCGCCAGGCGGGCCGTGGCCTCCGCGTCGGCCGTGGCGGCCTGGTCGAGGGCCGACCGCAGGGCCGTGGACACCTGGCGCACGGCGTGCTCGGGCGGCATCCGGGTCGGGTCGGCGCGTACGCCACCCCGACGGTCGATCAACACGCCGGTCTCGGCAGCGGCGGCCACGGCTGCCGTCAGCCGACCCCGGGCGGCGACCAGCCGCGCGGCGAACTCGGCAAGTACCTGATCGGTCTCGATCGCGGCCGGAGCCAGCGCGACCAACTCGTGGCGCAGCCCGGACAGCCGGGCGTCGGCCGACCCGGCGGCACTGCCGGACCACCCGGTGCGCAGGGTGTTGCCGACCTCGGTCAGCTCGCCGGCCCGCCGCTCGGCCAACCCGCCCAGCCCCGCCCAGGACGACCCGGTGGCCCGCCACGCGCTCGGGTCGGCCGTGGAGAGCTGGGCGTAGCCGACCCGCGTGGGTGTGCTCATCGGGGCAGGGCGGAGAGCCGGGCGGCGGCCCTGGCGTCCACCGACTCGTACGCCCCGGCGGCTGCGCGCACCGCGTCGCCGGTCGCCGCGACCCGGGCACCGAGCCGCCCGGACCAGGCGTGCACGGCCGCCTCCAGGCGGGCGAGCGCCTGTGCCGTCGACCATTCCCGAGCCGGTGCGGTCAGACCCCGCTCGCCGGCCAGCCCGTGCGCCAGCCGGTAGCCGGCGGCATCCAGCGCCCGCCCGGCCTGGTGCAGCAGCTCCGGCCGCACGGTCAACTTCTGCTCGGTCATCGGCCCCTCCCACCCGGCATCAGCCCGACGCCGCCGACGCTAGGCGTCGCCGATGCCGGTGGCGGTGCCCTGTGGACAACCGGTGGTGTGGGTACTCCTGCTCTGTCCACAGGTGTTGCTCCAGCAGTGCTCGACGGCTATCTTGCGGCCCGCGCGCCGGTAGGGTTGGCCGTGGTGTTCGGCGACGGTCGCGCCGGTGCGCGCGGGGAACGGGGTGGGCCTTGAGACCGGTCTGGCGGGTGGCGGACGTGCGTGCCGCCGAGGCGTCCCTGATGGCCACCCTGCCGTCCGGCACGCTGATGCAACGCGCCGCCGCCGGGCTGGCCCGCCGCTGTGCGCTGCTGCTCGCCGAGCGGGGCGGGGTGTACGCCGCACCGGTGCTGCTGCTCGTCGGCTCCGGTGACAACGGCGGCGACGCCCTCTACGCCGGTGCCCGGCTCGCCCGGCGTGGGGCCGAGGTGTCGGCCCTGCTGCTCACCCCGGAGCGGGTGCACCGAGAGGGGCTGGCCGCGCTACGCGCCGCCGGAGGACGGGTCGTGTCCCGCCCACCGGCCGTGGTCGACGTGGTGCTCGACGGGATCGTCGGCATCGGCGGGCACGGTGGGCTACGGGAGACCGCCGAGCAGTTGGCGGCGAGTCTGCTCCGGCACCGGGGCCGCGACGGTGAGCGGGCGACGGTGGTGGCGGTGGACGTGCCCAGCGGTGTCACGGTGGACACCGGCGGGGTGCCGCTGACGGCGTCCGGCCGTCCGAACGCGGTACACGCCGACGTGACGGTGACCTTCGGCGCGTGGAAACCGGCACTGGCGGTCGGCCCGGCCGCCGCGCTGGCCGGCGAGGTGGAACTGGTCGACATCGGGTTGGCGCCGTGGCTGCGCGGCAGCCCCGCCCTGCACGTGGTGGAGTGGTCCGACGTGGCCGACTGGTGGCCCACGCTCGGCCCCCACTCCGAGAAGTACTCCCGGGGCGTGGTCGGGTTGGCCACCGGCTCCGCGACGTACCCGGGTGCGGCGGTGCTCTCCGTCGGCGGCGCGCTCGCCGGGCCGACCGGCCTGGTCCGCTACGCCGGGGGCGCCCGGGACGAGGTGGTGCGCCAGCACCCCTCGGTGATCGCCACCGACCGGGTGGCCGATGCCGGTCGGGTGCAGGCCTGGGTGTGCGGGTCGGGACTGGGCACCGACGAGCGGGCCGCGGCCGAGCTGCGCAGCGTACTCGCCGCGCCGGTTCCGGTGGTGCTGGACGCCGACGCGCTGACCCTGCTGGTCGACGGCTCCCTGGCCGACCAGCTGCGCCGGCGGGACGCGCCGATCGTGGTGACCCCGCACGATCGCGAGTTCACCCGGCTCTGCGGGGAGGAACCGGGTGCCGACCGGGTCGCCGCCACGCTGCGACTGGCCGCCTGGATGAACGCGGTGGTGCTGCTCAAGGGGGACCGCACGGTGATCGGCACGCCGGACGGGCAGGCGTACGTCAACCCGACCGGAACGCCCGCGCTGGCCACCGGTGGCACCGGCGACGTGCTGGCCGGCCTGCTCGGTTCGCTACTCGCGGCGGGGCTGCCGGCCGAGCGGGCCGCCGCCGCGGCGGCGTACGTGCACGGGCTGGCCGGCCGGGAGGCGGCCCGCAGCGGCCCGGTCACCGCGCCGGACGTCGTCGCCGCGCTGCGTCCCGTGCTGGCCCGTCTGCCCTGAGTACCCGCCGTGGTGATCAGCGTGGAAAGTAGGGTGGAGGGCATGTGGCAGGCCGAGGTACGTGTCGACCTTGACGCGATCCGGGAGAACGTGACCCGGCTGCGCGCGGGCACCAGCGCGGAGCTGATGGCGGTGGTGAAGGGCGACGGCTACGGCCACGGCATGGTTCCGGCGGCCCGTGCCGCGCTCGACGCGGGCGCGGACTGGCTCGGCGTCTGCACCCTGGACGAGGCGCTGGCGTTGCGCGCGGCCGGCATCGACGCCCCGGTGCTGGCCTGGCTGCTCGCCCCGGGGCTACCGCTGCACGCCGGCGTGTCGGCCGGCGTCGACCTGGGGGCGGCCAGCCTGCCGCAGCTCGACGAGATGCTGGAGGCGAGTCGGACGGCAGGCCGTCCGGCCCGACTGCACCTGAAGATCGACACTGGGCTGGCCCGGGGCGGCGCGACGGTCGCCGACTGGCCGGCCCTGCTCGACGCCGCCGCGAAGGCCCAGGCCGACGGACTGGTCGAGGTGGTCGGGGTGTGGAGCCACTTCGTGTACGCGGACTCGCCCGGCCACCCGACCACCGACCGGCAGTTGGCCGTCTTCCACGAGGGGCTGGCCATGGTCGAGCGGGCCGGGCTGCGTCCGCGCTACCGGCACCTGGCCAACTCGGCGGCCACGCTGACCCGGCCGGACACCCACTTCGACCTGGTCCGTCCGGGGCTGGCCGTCTACGGCCTGTCGCCGGTGACCGGCGAGACGTACGGGCTGCGTCCGGCGATGAGCGCCCGCGCCCGGGTGATGCTGACCAAGCGGGTGCCGGCCGGTGCCGGTGTCTCCTACGGCCACACGTACACCACCGGACGCGAGGCGAATCTGGCCGTGGTGCCGCTCGGCTACGCCGACGGGGTGCCCCGGCACGCCTCGAACTCCGGTCCGGTGCAGCTCGGCGGAGTCCGCCGGACCATCTCCGGTCGGGTCTGCATGGATCAGTTCGTGCTCGACTGCGGCGACGATCCGGTGGCCGCGGGCGACGTGGCGACTCTGTTCGGCAGTGGGGCCGAGGGCGAACCCACGGCCGACGACTGGGCCGAGGCGGTCGGCACCATCAACTACGAGATCGTCACCCGGTTCGGCAGCACCCGGGTGCCCCGCGTCTACGACGGCGAGTCGTCGTGAGCAGGCAAGCCCGGCGGGAGTCACGAGGCGCACGGTCGTGCGGCGAGGTGGTGCGGTGACCGGCTGGCAGATTCCCCGGCCCCGGACCACCGTCGGCAAGGCCGCCGGGCTGGTCGGCGCGGCGCTGGGGGTGGCCGCCGCCGGACTGGCCGCCGGCGTCGCCACGGAACGCGCCCTGGTCCGCCGGCTCAAGGCGGACCCCGCCGACGCGTACGCCGACGAGGTCTTCGGTGACCAGCGGTACGACGAGGCGTACCGGCTGGAGATGAGCGACGGCACCGACATCCACGTCGAGGTGGTCGAGCCCACCCGCCCGGTGGCGGACAACCCGACCGTGGTGCTGGTGCACGGCTTCTGTCTGGACATGGGCACCTTCCACTTCCAGCGCAAGCTGCTCGCCGAGCGGGGCGAGCACCGGATCGTCGCGTACGACCAGCCCGGGCACGGCCGGTCGGGGCGGCTGGAGAGCGGCGAGTACGACCTGGTCGCGTTGGGCCGCACACTGCGCCGGGTGATCGACGAGGCCGCACCGGAGGGGCCCCTGGTGCTCGTCGGCCATTCGATGGGCGGCATGACCATCATGGCGCTGGCCGAGTTGTATCCGGAGATGTTCGGTGACCGGGTGGTCGGCACCGTGCTGATGGCCACGTCGGGTGGGCTGCTGGCGGAGACGAAGCTGGTCGCGCCCGCCCTGCTGGGCCGGGTGGGTGCGCCGGTGCTCTACATGGCGGGCAACGTCACCCGCTACGGCGGGGCGGTGATCGACCGGGCTCGCCGCTCGACCACCAACGTGGCCTGGTTGCTCACCCGCCGGTACGGCTTCGGCTCCCGAACGCCGAGCCCCGCGCTGGTGTCGTACGTGGAGGAGATGAACTCCCGTACCTCCGCCGACACGGTGACCCGTTACCTGCGTACCCTGGCGACCCACTCCCGGTTCCCGGCGTTGGCCGCGTTGGCCGGCACGCCGGTGCTGGTGATCGTCGGCGACAAGGACATGATCACCCCGCTGAACCATTCGGAGGAGATCGTCCGGCGGCTGCCGCACGCCGAGTTCGTCCGGATCCCGGACAGCGGCCACGTGGTGATGCTGGAGCACGCCGACGAGGTCAACGCCGCGTTGCTGCGCTTTCTCGACACCTGCCGGAGGGACGACCCGTGACCGAGGTCGTGCTGCCGACCGTCGCCGACACGTACGCCTTCGGGCGTCGGCTGGCCGGGCTGCTGCGCGCCGGTGACCTGGTGCTGCTCACCGGTCCGTTGGGCGCCGGCAAGACCGCGCTGACCCGGGGGATCGGCAGCGGCCTGGGCGTGCTCGGTGACATCACCTCCCCGACGTTCGTGATCGCCCGGGTGCACCGTGCGGATCCGGCCGGTGGGCGGGGGGTGGCGCTGGTGCACGCCGACGCGTACCGGCTGGGCGACGCGGGCGACCCCCGGGCCGAGATCGACGACCTCGACCTGGACGCCTCGGTGGACGAGTCGGTGACCGTGGTCGAGTGGGGCGAGGGGTTGGTCGAGCAACTGGCCGACGCGCATCTGCGGATCCGGCTGCACCGGCACGACGACGACACCCGCACGGTGGAGCTGGAGCCGGTCGGTGGCGACTGGGCGGAGCGCCTCGCCGCCCTGGGCTGAGCGCTGTCGCACCCGGTACCTACAGTGCGTACCCGGTACCGACGGTGCCCGTAGACGTGCTCACCAGTGAGAGGTTGCCGATGCCCGACGACGCCCCCGCCCTCGACCTGCCGGCGATGCTTCCCGACGAGTGGCGGGCGGTGCTGACCCCTCACCTCGATCCGGCCCGCACGGCCGCGCTGGGTGATTTCGTCGCCCGGGAGTACGCCGCCGAGACGGTCTTCCCGCCGGTGGCGGACCTCTTCGCGGCCTACCGGCTCTGCGCCCCCTCGGCCTGCCGGGTGCTGATCCTCGGCCAGGATCCCTACCACCGGGCCGGCCAGGCACACGGGTTGAGCTTCAGTGTTCGCGAGGGGGTGTCGGTGCCCCCGTCGTTGCGCAACATCTTCAAGGAACTGGGCGAGGATCTAGGGGTGCCGAAGCCGCGCAGCGGCAACCTCGACGGCTGGGCGGCGCAGGGCGTGCTGTTGCTCAACTCGGTGCTGACCGTGCGCGAGGGGCGGCCCGGGTCACACGCCAACCGGGGCTGGGAGGAGTTCACCGACGCGACCATCCGGGCGCTCGACGCGCTGGATTCCCGGGTGGTGTTCCTGCTCTGGGGCGGTTACGCGCGCAAGAAGGCCTCGCTGGTGGGCAACCCCCTGCACGTGGTGCTGGAGGCCGGTCATCCCAGCCCGATGAATCCGCGCGGCTTCCTCGGCAGCCGGCCGTTCAGCGCGGCCAACAAGGCGCTCGCCGACGTCGGCCTGCCCACCATCGACTGGGAGCGTTCGGCCGGTTGAGCCGGGTGCTCCGCCCGCCACGCCGCCCGCACGTACCAGGTGGTGGCAGCCACCTGGTTGGCTCGGTAGAGCCGGTCGGATGACCCTTCTTGACTGACGTCGATCGTTGGATAACGATATCGGAAATAGATGTCGGCTAACGTTTTCAGTCTGGGGGTCAGTGGCTACGCCGAGCAGTAGTGGATCACCCACCCAACCGACAGTCCGGTAGTTCGTACAACCATGGCGCGGCCTCGACGCGTGGTGACCGTCCCTCAACCACACACGCCCCGTCGATCACGCCACGCCGCCTCTCGCAAGGAGAAGCACGCCACCATGAACGAAGTCCCCACACACCGCAAGAGCCGCCGACGCAGCCGCGTCAGGATGCTGGCTGCCGCCGCCTTCGCCGCAGTGTTGGCAACCACCGTCGTCGTGGCCAGCCCTGCCCAGGCCGAGGCTGACCGTCAGGTCTGTTCGAACACGGAGGGTACCCACAACGGGTTCTTCTTCTCGTTCTGGAAGGACAGCGGCGACGCCTGCATGGTGTTGCGCGAGAACGGTCGTTACAGCAGCTCGTGGAGCAGGAGCACGAACAACTGGGTCGGCGGCAAGGGCTGGAACCCTGGCACGCGCCGTACGATCAGCTACTCGGGTACCTACAACCCGGGTAACAACAACAGCTACCTCGCGCTGTACGGCTGGACCCGTAACCCGCTGGTCGAGTACTACATCGTCGAGAACTTCGGTAGCTACAACCCGAGCAGTGGCGCGACCCGGCTGGGCAGCGTGACCACTGATGGTGGCACCTACGACATTCTGCGTAGCCAGCGGGTGAACCAGCCGTCGATCGACGGTACCGCGACGTTCTACCAGTACTGGAGCGTCCGGCAGCAGAAGCGCAGCAGTGGCACGATCACCACCGCGAACCACTTCGACGCCTGGGCCCGGGTCGGGTTGAACCTGGGCAACCACTACTACCAGATCATGGCGACCGAGGGTTACCAGAGCCAGGGCAGCTCGGACATCACCCTGCGCGAGGGCGGCAGCTCCGACCCCGGCCCGACCAACCCGGGCAACCCCACCACCCCGCCGCCCAGTGGCGGTAGCGGCCAGATGATCGTCGGCCAGCAGTCCGGCCGCTGCCTGGACGTGCCGAACTCCAGCACCTCCAACGGCACCCAGATCCAGTTGTACGACTGCTGGGGTGGCTCGAACCAGCGGTTCACCCACACCTCGAACAGGCAGCTGACGGTGAACGGCAAGTGCCTGGACGCCTCTAACCAGGGCACCAGCAACGGCACGCGGGTGATCATCTATGACTGCCACGGTGGCGCGAACCAGCAGTGGAACGTCAACTCCAACGGCACGATCACCGGAGTGCAGTCAGGGCTCTGCCTCGACGCCGGTGGCAGCGGTAACGGGGCGATGATCCAGCTGTACAGCTGCTGGGGTGGAGCGAACCAGCAGTGGAGCCGTCGCAACTGATCCATCGCGACTGATCCGTCACCACGGGGCCAGGCTCTCACGAGCCTGGCCCCGTGCTTTCTTGCTGAATACGGCTTGCTCGGCACCACACACGATCGTGGGTGCGCCGCGCGGGTGCTACGACCCGGCGGCGAAGGCGGGCGGGCGTCCAAGTGCCCGAGGCGATGCGGCTAGGCTGGTTCACCGTGCTCGTACTGGTGGTGGACAGTTCGACCCCGGCGGTGACCGCGGCGCTCGTCGAGGTCACCGCGAGCGGCGTCATGACCCGGGCGCACCGGTGCACGGTCGACGCCCGGGCGCACGGCGAACTGCTCGCCCCACAGGTGGACGCGGTGCTGGCCGACGTCGGTGCCCGCCCGGCCGACCTGGGGGCGATCGTCGCGGGGCTCGGCCCCGGGCCGTTCACCGGGCTGCGGGTGGGGCTGGTCACCGCCGCCACGATGGGGCAGGCGCTCGGCATCCCGGCGTACGGTGTCTGCTCGCTGGACGCCATCGGCCACCCGGCGGCGTCGGGCGAACCGGTGTTGGCGGCGAGCGACGCGCGGCGTCGGGAGATCTACTGGGCGGTCTACGACGGTGCCGGTCAACGCCTGGTCGGCCCGGAGGTCTCCGCCCCATCGGTGGCCGCCGAGCGGGCCCGTGAGCTGGCCGTCGTCGCGGCGGTCGGCGACGGCGCGCACCGCTACGCCGACACGCTGGGTCTGCCGGTGCGCGACGAGCCGCGCTACCCGGACGCGCACGCGCTGGCCACCCTCGCCGCCGAGCGGATCCGTGCGGGTGCGCCCGGTGATCCCCTCACCCCGCTCTACCTGCGCCGACCGGACGCGGTGGCCGCCACCGCCCGCAAGTCGGTGCTGCCGTGAACCAGTCGGGACCGGCCCGGTTCCGCTGGTGGCACATCGACGAGGTGCTGCCCATCGAGGCGGACCTCTTCGGCGCCGAGCAGTGGTCCGCGGCGATGTTCTGGAACGAGCTGTCCCACGGGCACTTCTACCGGGTCTACACCGACGACGAGGGTGCCGTACTCGGCTACGCCGGGCTCGCGGTCGCCCCGCCCGACGAGGCGTGGGTGCAGAACATCGCGGTCCGGCGGGACGCCCAACGCCGGGGCATCGGCCGGCTGCTGCTGGAGGCGCTGCTCACCGAGGCCGGTCGGCTCGGCGTACGCGCCGTGTTGCTGGAGGTCGCCGCCGACAACGTGGCGGCCCAGCGGCTCTACGCGACGTATGGTTTCGAGCCGATCGGCGTGCGGCGCGGCTACTACCAACCGAGCAACACCGACGCGCTGGTCATGCGGCGCACCCAGGATTGAGAACCATGGCTGACGAACCACTGATCCTCGGCATCGAGACCTCGTGCGACGAGACCGGTGTCGGTGTCGTACGCGGGCACACCCTGCTCGCCGACGCGCTCGCCTCCAGCGTGGACCAGCACGCCCGGTTCGGTGGCGTGGTGCCGGAGGTGGCCAGCCGGGCGCACCTGGAGGCCATCGTGCCGACGATGGAACGGGCGTTGAGCGAGGCGGGGGTGACGCTCGCCGACATCGACGCGATCGCGGTCACCGCCGGGCCGGGTCTGGCCGGGGCGCTGCTGGTCGGGGTGGCCGCGGCCAAGGGGTACGCGGTCGCCGCCGAGAAGCCGGTCTACGGCGTCAACCATCTCGCCGCCCACGTCGCGGTGGACACCCTGGAGCACGGACCGCTGCCCGAACCGGCGATCGCGCTGCTGGTCTCCGGTGGCCACTCGTCGCTGCTCCTGGTCGACGACCTGGCCCGGGGGGTGACTCCGCTGGGCGCCACGATCGACGACGCGGCCGGTGAGGCGTTCGACAAGGTGGCCCGTCTGCTTGGCCTGCCGTTCCCCGGGGGACCGCACATCGACCGGGAGGCCCGGGACGGTGACCCGGCGGCGATCGCCTTCCCGCGCGGCCTGACCGCCGCGAAGGATCTCGTGGCACACCGCCACGACTTCTCCTTCTCCGGCCTGAAGACGGCGGTGGCGCGGTGGGTGGAGGCGCGGCAGCGGGCCGGTGAACCGGTCCCGGTCGCCGATGTCGCCGCCTCCTTCCAGGAGGCGGTCTGTGACGTGCTGGTCGGCAAGGCGCTGGACGCCTGCCGTGGCCGGGGTGTGGAGACGCTGGTGATCGGCGGGGGAGTGGCGGCCAACTCGCGGCTGCGGGCGATGGCCGAGCAGCGGGCCGCCCGACACGGCATCCGGGTCCGCGTGCCCCGGCCCGGCCTGTGCACGGACAATGGCGCGATGGTGGCGGCCCTCGGCGCACACCTGGTCGCGGCCGGTGTCGCGCCGAGCCGGCTGGACCTGCCTGCGGACTCGGCCATGCCGCTGACCACGGTCAGCGTCTGAGAGGACAGCGACGTGATCGTACGGATGTGGGAGGCACGGGCGGAGCCGTACGCGCTCGCCGACCTGATCACCTGGGTCTGCGACACCGCGCTGCCCGAGTTCGAGCACGACCCGCTGCACGTGTCCAGCGAGGTCTTCTCCTCCACCGACCACCGGGTCGTGGTGATCTCCAAGTGGCGCAGCAGTCCTCGGCCGCTGCCCGACCCACCGGTGATGCTGCTCGCCCGGCAGCCGCACTCCTGGGACTTCACCCAGGTCGACCGCTGACCCGACGACGGCGCGGGCGGGCACGCTCAGCGAATGGTCACCGTGGTGGTCGCGGTGGAACGGTCGATCTCACTGGTCCGAGCGCTGATCCGCAACGTCCAGTCACCGGCGACCGGGAAATGGATCTCGGCGCTGCCGTGGTGCGGCTCCAGCGCGAGGACGTCGACGGTGATCGGCTCGATACCGGCCTCCGGTAGCGCCGCGGTGACCGTCCACTCCGCCACCGGCAACTCCTTCGCCTGCGGGGTGTAGACGTACGCGTGCAGGCTGTTCGCGGTGCCGGCGACCGCCGGATAGACGTCGAACTGGAGGGTGAACAGATCGGTGGTGAGCGACTGCGCGACGCCCTCCCGGGTCACCCCGTCGGCCGTCGTGCCGGCGGCGCGACCGGGTGGTGTCTGGACCAGCATCGCGGTCAACGCCAGCACCACCGCGGTCACGGCGAGTTCCACCCCGGCCGCCCGGGTGACCCATCGGGGTCGGCTGGCCGCGACCCGACGGCGGATCAGGCGGCGTTGTCCGGCCGCGACGGTCAGCACCCCGGCCAGCAGTGCCGCCTTTCCCAGCAGCAGCCGACCGTAGGTGCTCTCCCACAGCGCCGGGGGGCGGCCGAGTTCGATCGCCGCCTGCATGATCCCGGCGGTGACGAGCCAGGCCACGGCCAGCGTCGCCCACCGGGACCAGGCCGGCAGGATCCGGGCGAGGACCCGCTCGTGGGTGCCCCGGAGCAGGAACACCGTCAGGGCGAGCAGCCCGCCCAGCCAGATGGTGACCCCGGCGATGTGCACGGTGGCCAGCACGATGCTCACCGGCGGCACCGGCGAGGCGATCGGATGCCCGGCCAGTGGCCAGGTGACCAGGCCGGCCACGCCCACCGTGGCCAGCGCGCCGGTCCGCCGACGTCCGGCGGCACCCCGGGTGACCGCCGGCAGCAGCGCCGCGGCGAGGCCGACCAGCGCCAGGCGTACCGCCAGCACCGTTCCGACGTCGGTGTCGGCGACCGCCCGCAGGTCGGCGGTGGAGAGCCGACCGACCGGCGCGCCGACCACCTGTGCCGCCTGCCCGATCCAGGTGCCGAGCGTGCCGACGGCGATCAACCCGAGCCCGACCAGCGCCACGATCGTCGCCCCGCGTCGAGGTCGGCGGCGGGGCCAGAGGGTGGCGGTGAGCAGGGTCGGACCCACCGCCAGCAACAGGCCCAGGTAGCCGAGGTACTTCGCCACCGGCAGCAGCGTCGCGGCCGCAGTGGCGTCCGCCTCGGCGGGTAGTGGCGGGGTGGCCGACGGCGCCCCGGCGGCGAAGGTGAAACTGCCCGCGACCGGGTGACTGTCCGCCGAGATGACGCGATAGCTGACCAGGTAGGTGCCGAGTGGACGATCCGACGCCCGCAGGGCGATCCGCATGGTCCGGCCGCGGACCTCCGGTTCGCCGACGTTGATCCGCTTGCCGTCGGGCGCGAGGACCTGCACCCGACCGGGGACCACGGCGATGGTCTCGCTGAAGGTCACCAGCACCTCGCGCGGCGCGTACCCGAGCACCTCGTCGTGCTGCGGAGTGGTGGCCACCACCACGGCGTGCGCCGCCGCTGGGCTGGCGGAGCCCAGGGCGGCGCACAACGCGGCGAGGACCAGCCCGAGCAGGGCGGTGACTCGGGCGCGGCGGGTCATCGGTCGCTGGAAGACGGTCAGGCGCGGCGGAACATGCGGTACGTGAGGAAGCCGCCGGTGCCGAGGGCGCCGAGGAAGATCGCCCAGATGAGCGTGTTGCTGACGCCGATCTGCGGGCCGGTGTTGGCCGACGCGGCGGCGAGCAGGCCGTCGTTGCCCGGTGCCGGCAGCGCGGCGGGCGGAAGCTCGGCGTACCGGACCAGACCGGTGCTCTCCAGCATGTCCATGTGGTCGCCGACGAAGGTGTTGGCCGAGTTGGCCAGCTCCCGGATCACATCGTTTCGCGTGCTGGCACGGACCGCGCCGATGACCGGGAAGATCTTGCCGTGGGCGACCCGCAGCCGGGTGACGAAGATCTGGTCGAAGCGGGCACCCTTGGCGTTCTTCATCTCGTCCAGCCAACCCTGCTGCTCCGCCGTCGGCTGGGTCGGGATGGTGGCACCCAACTTGTTGGCCGCCTCCACCGTGAGTCGGTCCAGTTCCTCGTGCTGCCGGGCGATTTCGGCGCCGACCTCGCGGACCACCCGTGACTGGCCCTTCTCGGCGGCCATCTGCCCGGCCGGCATCTCCCAGAGCCCGGCCAGTCGCACTCCGTCGAGCAGTGCCTGGTCGGCGGCGGCGAGTTGCTGGGCGACCGGCGCGGCCAGCGCCATGCCGGGCAGGACGACGAGGGCTGCGGCGATCGTGGTGAGCAGCACCGCCAAGCGACGGGACCGGTTGCCCTGCCGGCGACGAGCGGAATCCAGCGGTGCCATGTCTGCGGCGCCTCCTCGGACGAGAACCGATCGTTGAGCGACGGACCTCCGCACCTGTCGGATGTCCGTCCGCAGACTGGTACGGATTGTCTTGCCGATCAGTTCACCAGTCGGCGAGACCGGCTCACGAAAACGTGAAGTGGAGATCAGCCGACGTCGAGCGGGTCGGCGAGCAGCCGGTCGAAGGCGAGTTCGGCGGCACCGACCAGCGGCGCGTCCTCGCCGAGCAGCGGCGTACGCAGCCGGACGTGCTCCAGACAGGCCGGCAACCCGTTGCAGTTGAGCCGGCTGCGCACCTGGGCGGCGGCGGCCAGGTAGAGGTCCCGCATGGTGCCGCCGAAGATGACCATCTCGGGGTTGAAGAGGTTGACCAGGTTGGCGACGCCGAAGCCGAGCCAGTCACCGGCCTGCCGTACCGCTATCTGGGCCTGGGCGTCCCCCCGGTCGGCGGCGTCGAAGACCGCCAGCAGCGCCTCCCGACCCCGGGCATCGGATCGGCCGGCAGCCCGCAACAGCCCATGCTCGCCGATCTCGGTCTCCCAGCAGCCCCGGTTGCCGCACTCGCAGCGGGCCCCGTCGCGGGTCACCACCATGTGCCCCACCTCGCCGCTGTAGCCGCCGTGCCCGGTCAGCCGGCGCCCTCCGGCGATGATCCCGGCGCCCACGCCGACGTCCCCGTAGAGGTAGATGACGTTGTCGCAGCCGGCTGCCGCGCCCCGGGCGTGTTCGGCGAAGGCCGCCACGTCGGCCACGTTGCCGACCGTGACCGGCATGTCGAGACCGAGTTCCGTGCTCAGGGCCGGGCCGATCGGTTCGTCCACCCAACCGGTGGTCGGCCCGAGCCGGACCAGCCCGTCGGCACGACGGACCATGCCGCAGACCGCCACCCCGGTGCCGACGCAGACGGCGTCCTCCGGCAACGCCTGGCGCATCTCCTTGACCGCGCTGGCCAGCAGCGGTGCGGCCTCCGCAGCGGTGAGACCGCGCGGACGGTCCAGTTCCCGGCGGTCGAGCACCGCGCCGCCGAGCCCGACCCGCGCGGCCCGCAGCCGGTCCACCTCGATGCTGTACGCGTACGCGAAGATCCGCTCCGACTCGGGCCGGACGACCAGCGACGGTCGTCCGGCCCGGCCGGTTTCCCTCGGCGCCCCCTCAGTCACCAGGCCGGCCGCGGCGAGGTCGGCGGTGAGCGCGCCGATGGTGCTCCGGTTCAACCCCAACGCGGTGGTCAGTTCCGCGCGCGTGGTCGCGCCGTGCACATGGACGAAGCGCAGCAGGGCACCCAGATTCTGTCGACGAATCTCGTCCTGGCTCGGTCCTACGCGCATCAGGGTCTGACTACTTTCGGTGGAGCGGATCAGCGACTGCCGGTGGCGGCGGCTCGGCGGCGCGACAACGCGTCGACGCTGGCCGCCAGGAGCAGCACCACGCCGGTGACCACGTACTTGACGCCCGAGCTGTAGCCCATCAGACCCATGCCGTTGTCGATCACCGCGACCACCGCGCCGCCGAGCACCGCGTCCAGGACCCGACCCTTGCCACCGAAGAGACTGGTGCCACCGATCACGGCCGCGCCGACGGCGTAGAGCAGCACGTTGCTGCCGCCGGTGTTCGGGTCGACCGAGTTGGCCCGGCTGGCGGCGACGATGCCACCGATCGCGGCCATCGTCGAGCAGATGACGAAGACCGAGATGCGGATCCGGTCCACGTTGATGCCGGCCCGGCGGGCGGCCTCCTTGTTACCTCCGACGGCGTAGATGTGTCGGCCGTAGCTGGTGCGCTGCAGCACGAAGGTCCAGACGACCAGCAGCACGGCGATGAGCGGCACCACGATCGGCACGCCCTTGAGCGAGCTGATCAGGACGTTGCGGCTGCGCTCCAGGTTGAGCACGTAGACCGCGAGACCGAGGATGACCGCCAGCCCGCCGATCCGGGCGAGGATCACCGCGATCGGGTCGGTGACCAGGCCCCGCGCGGAGCGGCTGCGGTGGCGGAGCAGCTGAGCGGCGGCGTAACCGGCGACGGCCACGGCGGCCAGCGCCCAGCCGAGCAACGGCGGCATGTTGCGGTTGGCGATCGCCACCAGCACCGAATCGCGTACCGAGATGTTGCGGCCTTCCTCCATCAGCAGCAGCACCACGCCCTGGAAGGCGAGGAAACCGGCCAGGGTGACCACGAAGGAGGGAATGCCGACCTTGGCGACCAGGAAGCCGAGCGTCGTACCGATCACCATGCCGGTGAGCACGGCGGCGATCACCGCGACGTACCAGGGATGTCCGAGCACGGTGACCACGTTGGCCAGGACCGCCGCGCAGACGCCGCTGGCGAAGCCGGCCGACAGGTCGATCTCGCCGAGCAGCAGGACGAAGACCAGGCCCATCGCGATCAACGTGACCGCCGCGCCCTGGGTGAACAGGTTGGCGAAGTTCCCGGCGGTGAGGAACGACGGCCGCATGATCGAGAAGACGGTGCAGAGGACGAGTAGACCGAGTACGGCGGGCAGGGCACCGATGTCACCACCGCGTACCCGTCGCCAGTAGTCGCGGGCGTGGCTGGCGACGGTGGGTGCCGGCGTGACGGCGGCCGGCCCCTCCTGCTTGACGACGGTGGTGCTCATGCGAGGCCTCCCGTGGTGCTGTCGGCCGACGCCGCGCCGTTGCCGCTGGTTGCCGGTTCGCTGGCGAGCCCGAGTTCGCCGGAGCGACCGGCGGTGATCAGTTCGACCACCTGGGCGTGAGTGATGTCGGTGGTCTTCACCTGGGCGACCATCTGTCCGAGGTAGAGCGCGGCGATCCGGTCGGAGACCGCGAAGACGTCGTTCATGTTGTGCGAGATCAGGACGACGGCCAGACCGTTGTCGGCCAGCCGCCGGACCAGTTCGAGCACCTGGGCGGTCTGCGCCACGCCGAGCGCGGCGGTCGGCTCGTCCAGGATCACCAGCTTGCTGTTCCAGAGCACCGCCTTGGCGATCGCCACGGTCTGGCGCTGGCCGCCGGAGAGGCTGGAGACGTGCTGGCGTAGCGACTTGACGGTGCGTACGGAGAGCCCAGCGAGGGTCTCGGCCGCCATCTGTTCCATGGTCGGCTCGTCGAGGACGATGCCGTTGCGCTTCTCGCGGCCGAGGAACATGTTCTGCACGATGTCGAGATTGTCACAGAGTGCGAGGTCCTGGTAGACGACCTCGATGCCGAGCGAGGCGGCGTCGCGCGGGCTGTTGATGCTGACCGGCTGGCCGTCGAAGAGGAACTCTCCGGCGTCGGTCGGGTAGATGCCGCTGATGCACTTGACCAGGGTGGACTTGCCGGCGCCGTTGTCGCCGACGAGTGCGGTGACCTCGCCCGGGTAGGCGGCGAAGGCGACGTCGCGCAGAACCTGGACGGGACCGAAACTCTTGTCGATCCCGCGTAGCTCCAGCAGAGGGGTCGCGGACACGGGGTTCTCCTTATGTCGCGGAGGGAGATCGGGGCCCGTCCAGCGGCGCACGCCGCCCGGCACGGGGTCACCGTGCCGGGCGGCGTCGCCTAGGCGGGGGGCGGTCAGCTGATGCCGGCGTCGGCGCAGAGCTTCGCGAACTCGCCGGTGCAGACCTGCTCCTTGGTCACGTAACCGTCGGCGATGACGTCCTTGACGTTCTCCTTGTAGATCGCCTGCGGGGTGAGCAGGACGGACGGCACCTCTCGGCTGCCCTCCGGGTCCGTGACGGTCTGGCCGGTCTCCTTGCGCTCGCCCTTGGCCAGCGCGATGGCCAGCTCGGCGGCGGCGTCGGCCTCCTGCTTGACCGCCTTGTAGACGGTCATGCACTGGTCACCGGCGAGGATGTTCTGCAACGCCTGCGGGTCGGCGTCCTGGCCGGTCACCGGCACCTTGCCGTTGAGCTTGTTCTTCTTCAGCACCGAGATGGCGGCGTTGCCGAGACCGTCGTTGGCGGAGAGCACGGCGTCGATCTTGCCGCCGGTCTGGGTCAGCATCTGCTCGAAGATCGTCGCGGCCTGGGCGTTGTCCCAGTCGGGAACGTCCTGGTCCGGGCCCTTGACGTACTCGTTGGCGTCGAACTTGGGCTTGAGGACCGAGTCGTAGCCGTTCTTGAACAGGGTGGCGTTGTTGTCGGTCGGCGAGCCGTTCAGGTACGCCACGACCGGCTTCTCGACCTTCTGGTCGGTCAGGCACTTGACCAGGCCCTCGCCCTGGAGCTTGCCGACGGCCTCGTTGTCGAAGCTGACGTAGTACTCCGCCGAACCGCCGAGGGTGAGGCGGTCGTAGTCGATGGTGGCGACGCCCTGCGACTTGGCCTTGTCGAGGACCGCCTTGCCGGTGCCGGAGTCCAGGTTGACGATCATCAGCGCGGTGACGCCACTCGTGATCATCTGGTCGGCGATGGTCTGGAACTGGGTCTTGTCGCCCTGCGCGTTCTGGATGTCGTACTTGACCCCGGCGGCCTCGAAGGCGGCCTGAAGGAACTTGCGGTCGGCCGTCTCCCAGCGGACGGAGGACTTGCTGTCCGGCAGGATCACGCCGATCTTCGGGGTCTTGTCGGAGCCGGCCCGGTCGCCGCCGGACTCGTCGCCGCAGGCCGTCAGGCTGCCGAGGGCCAGCAGGCCCACGGTGCCGACGGCGAGGAAGCCCTTGCGCATGTGCAGGGTCCTTTCGAGGGTGGGGATGGGTGTCGGTGCTTGTTTTGTTGTGCCCGGCAACGTATTCCGCGTCACACGCCAGCACAAGGGTGTGCCCGACACGAATTTGTTGTCGGCAGTAACAATTCAGCAACGCGATCGATACGTCGCCACTACCGTTCGTGTGAGGGGGTGTCCGTTCCGCTCTCGGTGCTCGATCCGGTGATTCGGCACCGGCCCGGCGGCTGGTTCAGTGAGCGGGACGGCAGACCAGGACCGTCGGCGCGGCGTCCACCCGGGTGAGCACCAGGCTGGCCGGCTGGTCACCGGTCAACCGCAGGTCCCGCCGGAGCCGCTCGGGCTCCACCGCGGAGCCCCGTTTGAGGATCTCCACCCGGCCGACCCGCCGCTCCCGCAGCAACGCCCGCAGCCGCTTGAGGGAGAACGGCAGCACGTCGGTCACCTCCAAGCAGCGGGCGTACGGCGTCGGCGTCGCCGCGTCGGCGTAGAGGTAGGCGATGGTCGGATCGGCCAGGGTGGCACCCAGTTCAGCGGCCAACTCGGCCACCAGATGCGCCCGGACCACCGCCGGATCCGGGTCGTACACGAAGCGCCGCACCGGCCCCACCGGCGCTTCGGTCGCCCCCTCGCCGGTGAGCTGGTACGCGGCTCGGGCGCTGCCGTCGGTGCGGTGCGTCCCGCCACCGGCCAGGTGATAGGAAGGGCCCCCTGCTATACCGGAGGCGTTAAGAAGGGGCCCTTCCTTCAGGACGGTCGCGCGGCGGGGTACTTCGGCGAGCTCGCCGCACCAGAGGGCCGCCTCGACCAGGTCGCCGTCGACGCTGACCCACTCGGCCTCGGCGCCCGCCGGGATCAACGCGTGGTCGAGCCCCGGTGCGACCTTCACCACCGTGCGCGGCACCCGCTCGGCCAGCCCGGTCACGAAGTGCCACGGCGGCGAGTACGAGTTGGGGTCGAAGATCCGGCGGCCGGTGCCGGTTCGGCGGCGGGCCGGGTCGCAGAAGACCGCCTCCACCCGGGTCACGTCGAACGCGGTCGCATCGCCGCACTCGACGGTGACCAGGTCGGCCAGCCCGGTGGCCCGGGCGTTCTCCTCGGCCAGCGCGGCGGTGAGCGGGTCGGCCTCCACCGCGTACACCCGGATGCCGACGCGGGCGGCGGCAAGCGCGTCGGCCCCCAGCCCGCAGCCGAGATCGGCCAGAGTGCTCACCCCGGCGGCCCGCAGCCGCTCGGCGCGTCGCCGCGCGACGACCTGCCGGGTGGCCTGCTCCAGGCCCGGGCGGGTGAAGAACATGCCGGTCGCCGCTTCCCCGAACTTGCCCACCGCTCGGCGGCGCAGCTCCGCCTGGGTCAGCGCCGTCGCCGCGAGCCCGGCGGGCACCCCGGCCGAGCGCAGCGCCGCCGCCGCGGTCAGTGGATCGCCGCCGGCAAGCCGGGCCGCCGCGTGGAGCGC
The DNA here is from genome assembly GCF_049844495.1 of Micromonospora sp. DT48. Lineage (NCBI taxonomy): Bacteria > Bacillati > Actinomycetota > Actinomycetes > Micromonosporales > Micromonosporaceae > Micromonospora > Micromonospora sp. DT48. Next base: position 19,407 of record NZ_JBNCLE010000004.1, on the reverse strand, counting down.
GGCCGACCCCTCCGGCGTACGCAAGGCGGCGAACTGCTCCAGATCCACCCACCCATCCTTCCGCCCCACCCGACCACCCACGCAGCCGCCCCGTCGGTGTGCGACGTGATCGTCTGCACCTGGGTGAGCCGACACGCCGACGTCCGAGTCACCGGAGTGCAGACGATCGAATGCGGTGGGGCCCCGAGCGGCGACACGAGGGGGCACCGGATTGGCACTCTCCTTGACGGAGTGCTAGCCGAGGAATAACCTGCGATTAGCACTCTCACCCTGAGGGTGCCAACCTCCGGGCCCTGGTGTCCGGGGGTTGAACGCCAGGCGGACCGGCACCCGCGACGACGGCCCCGCCCGGTGGCATGTGGCAGATTGACGCCGGTCGGCATGCCGATCGGCAACGAAACCAAGTACCCCAGGAGGGTATGCCCGTGACTACCGCGACCAAGGTTGCGATCAAGCCGCTCGAGGACCGCATCGTGGTCCAGGCGAACGAGGCCGAGACCACCACCGCCTCGGGCATCGTGATCCCCGACACCGCCAAGGAGAAGCCGCAGGAGGGCACCGTCCTCGCTGTCGGCCCGGGCCGGATCGACGACAAGGGCAACCGCGTGCCGATCGACGTCTCCGTCGGCGACACCGTTCTCTACTCGAAGTACGGCGGCACCGAGGTCAAGTACGCCGGCGAGGAGTACCTGGTGCTCTCCGCCCGCGACGTCCTCGCGGTCATCGAGAAGTAAGCAACCGATCAGTGTCGTTGCCCCGGTCCGGCTCGCCGGGCCGGGGCAACGTCGCTTCGAAGGGACATTCATGGCGAAGATCCTGAGCTTCTCGGACGACGCCCGGCACCTGCTGGAGCACGGTGTCAACGCGCTCGCGGACGCGGTCAAGGTCACCCTCGGGCCGCGCGGGCGCAACGTCGTCCTCGACAAGAAATTCGGTGCGCCGACGATCACCAACGATGGCGTGACCATCGCCAAGGAGATCGAGCTCACCAACCCGTACGAGAACCTCGGTGCGCAGCTGGTCAAGGAGGTGGCGACCAAGACCAACGACGTCGCCGGTGACGGGACCACCACCGCGACCGTGCTCGCCCAGGCGATGGTCCGCGAGGGCCTGCGCAACGTCGCGGCCGGTGCCAACCCGGCCGGACTCAAGCGGGGCATCGACGCCGCCGCCACCAAGGTCTCCGAGGCGCTGCTCGGCAAGGCCGTCGAGGTCTCCGACAAGAAGTCCGTCGCCCACGTAGCGACGATCTCCGCGCAGGACGCCACCATCGGCGAGCTGATCGCCGAGGCGATGGAGAAGGTCGGCCGCGACGGTGTGATCACCGTCGAGGAGGGCTCGGCGCTGCAGACCGAGCTGGACGTCACCGAGGGTCTCCAGTTCGACAAGGGCTTCATCTCGCCGAACTTCGTCACCGACGCGGAGGCGCAGGAGTCGGTGCTGGAGGATGCGTACATCCTCATCACCACGCAGAAGATCTCCGCGATCGAGGAGCTGCTGCCGCTGCTGGAGAAGGTCCTCCAGAACAACAAGCCGCTGCTCATCATCGCCGAGGACGTCGAGGGCCAGGCGCTGTCCACCCTGGTGGTCAACGCCATCCGCAAGACCCTCAAGGTCTGCGCGGTCAAGGCCCCCGGCTTCGGTGACCGCCGCAAGGCGATGCTCCAGGACATGGCGATCCTGACCGGGGCCGAGCTGGTCGCCCCCGAGCTGGGCTACAAGCTCGACCAGGTGGGCCTGGAGGTGCTGGGCAGCGCCCGGCGCGTCGTGGTCGACAAGGAGAACACCACCATCGTCGACGGTGGTGGCCAGGCCAGCGAGGTGGCCGACCGGGTCGCCCAGATCCGCAAGGAGATCGAGGCCTCGGACTCCGAGTGGGACCGGGAGAAGCTCGCCGAGCGGCTCGCCAAGCTCTCCGGTGGTATCGCGGTGGTCAAGGCCGGCGCGGCCACCGAGGTCGAGATGAAGGAGCGCAAGCACCGCATCGAGGACGCCATCGCGGCGACCAAGGCTGCGGTCGAGGAGGGTACGGTGCCCGGCGGCGGTGCCGCCCTGGCGCAGATCCTGCCGGTGCTCGACGACGACCTGGGCTTCACCGGTGACGAGAAGGTCGGCGTGTCGATCGTGCGCAAGGCGCTGGTCGAGCCGCTGCGCTGGATCGCCCAGAACGCCGGCCACGACGGCTACGTGGTGGTGCAGACGGTCCGCGAGAAGGAGTGGGGCCACGGCCTCGACGCCGCCGTGGGCGACTACGTCGACCTGGCCAAGGCCGGCATCATCGACCCGGTCAAGGTGACCCGCAACGCGGTCACCAACGCCGCGTCGATCGCCGGTCTGCTGCTCACCACCGAGAGCCTGGTGGTGGAGAAGCCGGCCGAGCCGGAGCCCGCCGCGGGCGGCCACGGCCACTCGCACGGTCACGGTCACAGCCACCAGCACGGCCCCGGCTTCTGAGCCCTGCCGTACGCCGGACGTGGGGCGCACCGTCGACGTGACGGTGCGCCCCACGCGTCCGTAGACGCAGACCACGGCTACTACCCCAGCCGTGGTCGGTGGGAAAGACTGGACGGGTGAGCAGCACGACACCCCGGTTCGCCGCGCTGGGCGGCGTCGCCGCCGCTGCGGCGGCCATCGGCACCGCCGAGCTGGTCGCCGCCCTGACCGGCCCCCGGTCGTCGCCGTTGGTCGCGGTCGGCGGCCTCGTCGTGGACATCGCCCCCGAGCCGGTCAAGCGGTTCGGCATCGAGGTCTTCGGCACGTACGACAAGATCGCCCTGCTGGTCGGCACGGCGCTGCTGCTCGGTGGGTTCGCCGCCCTGCTGGGCATGCTGGCCGCGCGCCGACTCATGGCGAGCCTGGTGGGCATCGCCGTCTTCGGCGGAGTCGGCGCGGCAGCCGCCCTCACCCGGGCCAGCGCGGACGTCGCAGACGTGCTGCCGTCACTGGTCGGCGCGGCGGCCGGTGGGCTCGTGCTGTGGGCGTTCGTCGCCGGTCCGCTGGAACTGGACCCGTGGCCCTGGGCCCCGCCGACGGTGGCCGAGCCGCCCGTGTCCGCCGACGGCACCCCGGCTCCGGTCGGCCGCGGGCAGCGGGTCGACCCGGACGCGCGTCGACGCTTCCTCACCGGTGTCGGCACCGTGATCGGCGTGGCCACCGTCGGGGGAGTGGCCGGGCGGTGGCTGGCCGGTCGTCAGGGGGTGTCGGCGGCCCGCGAGGCGATCACGTTGCCGGCCCCGGTGTCCGCCGCGCCGCCGGTGCCGGCTGGCGCCGACCTGGATCTGCCCGGGTTGGCCAGCTACGTCACGTCGAACCGGGGCTTCTACCGAATCGACACCGCCTTGGTGCTGCCGCAGGTCGATCCGGAGACCTGGCGGCTGCGCATCCACGGCCGGGTCCGTCATCCGGTCACGCTGAGCTACGCCGATCTGCTCGCCCGACCCCTGGTGGAGCGGTACGTGACGCTGGCCTGTGTCTCCAACGAGGTGGGCGGCGACCTGATCGGCAACGCGCGCTGGCTCGGCGTGCCGCTGCGGGAACTGCTCGACGAGGTGGAGCCGTTGGACGGAGCCGACCAGGTGGTGGGGCGTTCCGTCGACGGTTGGACCTGTGGCACCCCGACCGCCGTGTTGCGCGACGGGCGGGACGCGCTGCTCGCCGTCGGCATGAACGGTGAGCCGCTGCCCGTGCGGCACGGTTTCCCGGCCCGGATGGTGGTGCCGGGCCTGTACGGCTACGTGTCGGCGTGCAAGTGGATCACCGAACTGGAGTTGACCAGTTTCGCCGACTTCGACGCGTACTGGGTGCCTCGCGGCTGGTCGGCGCAGGGGCCGGTGAAGACGCAGTCGCGGATCGACACGCCCCGGCCGCGGAACCGACCGGCCGCCGGGCCGGTGACCGTCGCCGGGGTCGCCTGGGCGCAGCACCGGGGCATCGATCGCGTCGAGGTACGCGTCGACGACGGACCCTGGCAGGAGGCCCGACTCGCCCCGACGATCTCGGTCGACACCTGGGTGCAGTGGTCGTGGCAATGGCAGGCCACCCCGGGCAGGCACACCCTCCAGGTCCGGGCGACGGACAGCACCGGCGAGACGCAGACCGGCCAGTCGCGCGGTGTCGCGCCGGACGGTGCCACCGGCTGGCACACCGTCACGATCACCGTCACCTGAACCGCCGCCACCAGGCGGCGATGGGCGAACGAGCGACGCCGCGCCCAGGATCCTGGGCGCGGCGTCGCTCGGTGCGGTCGGTCAGGCGACGTTGCGCTGACTGGGCACCGTGGACAGGTGGGAGTTACCCAGCCTGGCCTCCAGCCTGTTGATGTCGACCCGGGTCTGTCGGCGGTCGGCGAGGTCCTCCCAGCCGAGCGCGAGCAACCGCAGCCGCTCGGACTCGCTGAGGCCGCCCCACACGCCGTACGGCTCGCGTACGGCCAGGGCATGCGCGGCGCACTCGGCGCGGACCGGGCAGGTACGGCAGACGGCCTTGGCGGCGGATTCCCGGCGCAGCCGGGACGAGCCCCGCTCGCCGTCAGGGTGGAAGAACTGGGCGCTGTCACGGCCCCGGCAGGCACCGAGCCGTTGCCAGTCCCAAAGATCGATGATGGGCCCGGGCAGTCTACGTACGTTCGACATCAGCACCCCCTCCTCTCGCGCGGCACCGCGAGACGCTCGTTGCCGGTTGTCCGGCGGCGGGCCGCGCAGGCGCACCGTTCCGGCCCGGCAACTCCCTACCCGGGCGCCTCACGCCTCACACCTCTTTAGATCCAAAACACGTGGCAGCTTGCGCCATATGCCCTGGATGTCGGAAAAGTTGGGAGGATTGCCCGGAACTTCCCCCCGACCGAGGCCGGTCATGGTCTGCTCGTCACCGGAGAGGAGATGCCTGTGCGTACCGTTCTCGTGTGCGTCCGAACGCCGCTCGCGGCGCAGCACCTGACCTCCGCGGCAGCGCGGTTGGGGTTGTCGGGTGCCGTCCGGACGGCGGTCTCTGATCCCGAGGTGATGCTGCGGCTGGCCGAACGCCCGGCCGACGTGGTGCTCGCCGACACGGCGCTCACCCGCCCCGACAGCGCCGGGTTCGTCCGCCGGGTGCTGGCCCGTGCTCCGCAGGCCGCCGTCCTGCTGCTCGGTGCCGAGGAGTCCGAGGCGGCGGCAGCGACCATCGGCGCCGGTGCCCGCGGGCTGATCCAAGGGGTCGACCAGGACTTGACCAGTGCCGTCGCCAAGGCGCTGTTACTGCTGGCCGCGCCGGGCCGGGCCAACCGGCACCGGATCGCCGACCCCGCGCGGGACGCGGCGGCGGTGGGCAGCCCGACCCGGCCCACGCCCGGGGGACGCACCGGGGGCGAGCCGCCGACCGCCTGGTCGGCGACCGACGCGGCCGGTGGGCCGGCGGTGGTGCCCGCGCAGCGCGGCGACGACCCGGCCGAGCCGGGTGCCGAGGTCGAGCCGGACGCGCCGACGACACCGGCGCGGCCCGACCGGTCCACCATCGGCCTCACCGAGCGGGAGTTGCAGGTGCTGCTCGGCATGGCCGAGGGCAAGAGCAACGCCGAGATCGGCCGGGAACTCTTCGTCTCCGAGGACACCGTGAAGACCCACGCTCGGCGGCTGTTCCGCAAGCTCGGTGCCCGGGACCGGGCGCACGCGGTGGCCGCCGGCTTCCGGGCCGGGCTGGTCGCCTGAGCCGGGCTCAGCCTTCGGCGTTCTCCTCCTCGGTGCCCTCGCTGAGGGTGTCGTGCACGCCGTCGGCGTAGCCGCGCGCGTAGTCCCAGGTGACGTAGTGGTCGGGGTCGGGGTCGTAGGCCGGCTCGTGCACCCGGGGCCGCCCGGAACTGAGCAGGTGCCGCAGGTTGCCCCGGAGCAGGTCCCAGTCGAAGTAGTGCGGCTCCCGACAGTCCTCACACTCGATGACGAGCCCGCGTACGCCGATCGGTGCGAGCAGCGCCTGGTAGATCTCCAGGTCGGCGAGATCCTCCAGCACGTCCTGGCGCTCGACGTCGGTCAGTGGGTCCAGCGGCGCGTCGCCGCCGGAGGCGTCCAGGTCGGCCGCCGGGTCGGTCGGGTCGCCGGTGAACGGGTCGATGGGATCGTCGTGCACCCCCTCACCGTAGTCCCCTGCCCCCGGTCGACGCCTGTCCCCCGGTTGCGCGAGCCGTCACCGGGGGTGCCGCGCGGTTCGGGTGGAGAAACCTTCAGTGGGTACGATGAGGCTGACGCACCCTTCGCCCGGCGATCGCCGGTGCCCCCCGTGCCACCTCACTGAAGCCCGGTTCGAGCAGCTCAGGAGAGCAATCGTGGAGAATTCGCCCCGTACCGACCTTTCTGCCGGCATCGAGGGCGGCGAGCTGGGCGGTCATCTGCCCGAGCTGCCCGCCGGTTCGGCGAGGGTGGTGCCGCTGGGGCTGACCTTCGACGACGTGCTGCTCCAGCCGGGGGAGTCCGACGTGGTGCCGAGCCGGGTGAACACCATCACCCGGCTGACCCGCAACGTCTCGCTCTCCATTCCGCTGCTGTCCAGCGCGATGGACACGGTCACCGAGGCCCGGATGGCGATCGCGATGGCCCGGCAGGGCGGCATCGGCGTGCTGCACCGCAATCTCTCGGTGGAGGACCAGGCACTCCAGGTCGACCTGGTCAAGCGTTCCGAGTCCGGCATGATCACCAATCCGGTGACGGCGAGCCCGGACGACACCCTGCGGGAGGTCGACCAGCTCTGCGGGCGCTACCGCATCTCCGGGGTGCCGGTGGTGGACGGCCAGGGGCAGTTGGTGGGCATCGTCACCAACCGGGACATGCGCTTCGTCTCCGACCCGGACCTGCCGGTCCGCGAGATCATGACCAAGGCGCCGCTGGTGACGGCCCCGGTCGGGGTGAGCAAGGACGATGCGCTCGGCCTGCTGCGCCAGCACAAGGTCGAGAAGCTGCCGATCGTCGACGGCTCCGGCAAGCTGCGTGGCCTGATCACGGTCAAGGACTTCACCAAGAGCGAGCAGTACCCGAGTTCCACCAAGGACGAGGCGGGGCGGCTGCGGGTGGCGGCGGCCATCGGTGTCGGCGACGACGCGTACAAGCGGGCCCGTGCCCTGGTCGACGCGGGCGTCGACGTCATCATCGTGGACACCGCCCACGGGCACCAGCGTGCGGTGCTGGAGATGGTCAGCCGGCTCAAGAAGGACGTCGCCGTGGACATCGTCGGCGGCAACGTGGCGACCTACGCCGGAGCCAAGGCGCTGGTCGACGCCGGAGCCGACGGCGTGAAGGTCGGTGTCGGGCCGGGGGCGATCTGCACCACCCGGATCGTGGCCGGTGTCGGCGTGCCGCAGATCACGGCGATCATGGAGGCTGCTCGGGCGGCCCGACCGGCCGGGGTGCCGGTCATCGGTGACGGCGGCATCCAGTACTCCGGCGACATCGCCAAGGCGCTGGTCGCCGGCGCGGACACGGTGATGCTCGGCAGCCTGCTGGCCGGCTGCGAGGAGAGCCCCGGCGAGTTGATCTTCGTCAACGGCAAGCAGTTCAAGACGTACCGCGGCATGGGCTCGCTCGGTGCCATGCAGTCCCGTGGCCAGGCCAAGTCGTACTCCAAGGACCGCTACTTCCAGCAGGACGTGACCAGCGACGAGAAGCTGGTCCCGGAGGGCGTCGAGGGTCAGGTGCCGTACCGTGGGCCGCTGGCCCGGGTCGCCCACCAACTGGTCGGTGGCCTGCGGCTGGCGATGGGGTACGCGGGCGCGGAGAACATCCCCGAGCTGCACCAGCGGGGTCAGCTCATCCGGATCACCGCGGCCGGGCTCAAGGAGAGCCACCCGCACGACATCCAGATGACCGTCGAAGCGCCGAACTACCACACCCGCTGACCCCTCCCACCACCCCCGAACACATCTGGAGTGCCCATGCGTGACGTGGTCGAGATCGGGCTGGGTAAGACCGCGCAGCGCGGCTACCACCTGGACGACATCGCCATCGTGCCGTCCCGTCGGACCAGGGACGTCGACGACGTCTCCACCGGGTGGCAGCTCGACGCGTACCAGTTCGGCATCCCCTGTGTCGGGCACCCCTCCGACGCGACGATGAGCCCGGCCTCGGCCGTGCGGCTCGGTCAGCTCGGCGGGCTCGGCGTGCTCAACGTCGAAGGGCTGTGGACCCGCTACGAGAACCCGAGCAAGGTGCTGAAGGAACTCGGCGCCCTCGACGAGGACGCCCGCGCCACCAAGCGGCTCCAGGAGGTGTACGCCGAGCCGATCCGGCCCGATCTGATCACCGAGCGGGTTCGTGAGCTGCGTGACGGTGGCGGCACGGTGGCGGTGCGCGTCTCCCCGCAGCACACGCTGGCGTTGGCCCCGGTCATCCTCGACGCGGGCGTCGACATCCTGGTCATCCAGGGCACCATCGTCTCCGCCGAGCACGTCTCGACCACCGACGAGCCGCTCAACCTCAAGGAGTTCATCGCCGATCTCGACCTCCCGGTCATCGTCGGCGGCTGCACCGACTACAAGACCGCCCTGCACCTGATGCGTACCGGTGCGGCCGGCGTGATCATCGGCATCGGCGGGGACGAGTGGTCCACCACCGAGTCGGTGCTCGGCATCCGGGTGCCGATGGCCACCGCGATCGCCGACGCCGCCGCCGCCCGGCGGGACTACCTCGACGAGACCGGCGGGCGGTACGTGCACCTCATCGCCGACGGTGACATCCGCACCTCCGGCGACATCGCCAAGGCGCTCGGCTGCGGCGCGGACGCGGTGATGCTCGGCGAGCCGTTGTCGCTGTGCGAGGAGGCACCGGCCAGTGGAGCCTGGTGGCATTCGGCGGCCAGCCACCCGTCGCTGCCCCGGGGCGCCTTCGAGACCGCCGGTGAGCCGCTCGGCTCGATGGAGCGTCTGCTCTTCGGCCCTGCCGACGAGCCGGACGGCCAGCTGAACCTCTTCGGCGGTCTGCGCCGCGCGATGGCCAAGTGCGGCTACCGCGACCTGAAGGAGTTCCAGAAGGTCGGTCTGGTCCTGGACCGCTGAGACAGCAGCGCCGCGTCGTTCACCCAGGAGCGGCACCCGGTCGACACCGGTGATGCCCGATCCGACACGTGCCGCAGCTCCATGATCGACGGAGCTGCGGCAGTAGGCTCGGGCTGGTGAACAGCAGGTCTGGCGGGTGGTGGGTGGCCGGTGCGGCGGCAGTGGTCGTTGCCGTGCTCGCGTCGATCGTGCTGGTCTACGACGTCGGCGACCGCAAGCCGGCGGATCGGGGTGGATTCCGGGCCGGTAGCGCCGACCTCGGCGACCCGTACGTGCCGGGCAGCGGCAACGGCGGGTACGACGTCGCCCACTACCGACTCGGGGTGCGGTACGACCCGGCGGACGACCAGCTCACCGGCCGGGCCGAGATCACCGCGACCGCGACCCACGGCCTGTCGCGATTCAACCTGGACCTGTCCGGGTTGACGGTCAGCTCGGTGACCGTGAACGGTGCCCCGGCCGAGCACCGCCGGGAGGACAGCGAACTGGTGGTCACCCCGTCCCGGGGGATCGACTCCGGAAGCCGATTCATGGTGGAGGTCGCCTACGGCGGCGTGCCCCAGCCGGATGCCGACGGCGTGTTGGGCAGCGGTGGGTTCCAGCACACCGACGACGGCGCGATCGCCCTGGGCCAGCCGCACTCGGCGGCCACCTGGTTCCCGGTCAACGACCATCCGTCCGACAAGGCCACGTACGACCTTGAGGTGACCGTGCCGGACGGGCTGGCCGCGCTCAGCAACGGGGTACCGGGGGAGCGGACCAGCGCCGACGGCTGGACCACCTGGCGGTGGACCGAGCGTTCACCGATGGCGAGCTACCTGACCACGTTGGTGATCGGCGACTATCGGGTCGAGACCGGCGAGCACGCCGGTAAGCCGATGGTCACCGCCGTACCCGACGGTCTTCCGGCGAGCGGGCCGGCGGCGGCCTCTCTCGCCCGCACCGGCGAGATCGCCGACTTCTTGACCAGCCAGTTCGGGCCGTACCCCTTCGAGTCGTACGGCGGCGTGGTGGTCTCCGACAGCCGGATCGGGTACGCGCTGGAGACCCAGTCCCGACCGGTCTACGGGCCGGGTTTCTTCCGTAGTGGCGAACCGAACTACCACGTGGTCGCCCACGAGCTGGCCCACCAGTGGTTCGGCAACAGTGTGGCGCTGGCCCGCTGGAGCGACATGTGGCTCAACGAGGGTTTCGCCAGCTACGCCGAGTGGCTGTGGGAGGAGCACGACGGCGGGCGCAGCGTCCAGCGCAACTTCGAGATCCAGTACGCGTCGACGAACTGGTCCCGGCGCACCCTGGATCCCGGCCCCGACCAGCTGTTCAGCTCCGCCGTCTACAAGCGCGGGGCGCTGACCGTGCACGCCCTGCGGCGTACCGTCGGTGACGACACCTTCTTCGAGATCCTGCGGGCGTGGACCAGCGAGCGGCGCGACGGCACCGCCACCACCGCCGACTTCGTCGCCCTGGCCGAACGGACGTCCGGGCGTGAGCTGGGCTCCTTCTTCGACACCTGGCTGAGCGGCACCACCGCGCCCGGCCTGCCCTGACCGGCGGCACCGCCGACGGGTCCGGAGCCCACCGGGGGCAGCGGTCAACTCGGCACGGTGAGCTTCGGATGCTCCGCCAGGTAGGCGTCGGCCTTGCCGGCCCGCAGTTCGGTGAGGAATCGGCGACCCACCGAGGTCAGTTCCTCGCCCCGGTAGGCGTTACCCCGGCCGACCGAGGCACCGGGCAGCCCGACCAGCGTGATCGCCTGCGGCGACAACGTACCGAGGGCGTACGCGAAGTCCACGATTCGCCGTCCACCGACGTAGAGCAGTGCGTCGCCGAGCGCGGCGACCACCTGTTCGACCCGCTCGGGTTGCCGGGCCAGGTCCTGGTCCATGATCTTGCCGATCAGTGCCCGGATCAGTTGCTGGTGGTGACGTTGCCGGGTGTAGTCACCGCCGGGCAGGTAACGCTGGCGGGCGTAGTCGAGCGCCTGCCAGCCGTTGAGGTGCTGCTTGCCGGGCTCGTAGACCATCTGCGGGCCGACGTAGCCGCCGACGCCCGGACCCGGCTTCCGGTGCTTGCCGTCGGGTTGCCGGTGCCGAGACACCACCCGCTGGTCGACGTGGATGTCCACGCCGCCGAGACTGTCGACCAACTCGTCGAAGCCGCCGAAGGTGAGCACCGCGCCCGCGTCGATGCGCAGGCCGGTGTAGTCGCTGACCGTGCGGCGCAGCAGCTCGTACCCCTGGGCGGGGTCGGGCTGCTTGGGACGGCCCGGCACCCGGCTGCCGTAGCTCATCGCATGGGTGAGCTTGGTGCGTCCGCCCCGGTAGCCGGCCGGCTTGTACGCCGGGATCTCCACCACCAGGTCGCGGGGGAGGGAGAAGAGGTACGCCTTGGACAACCCGGCCGGCACGTGCAGCACGAGTACGGCGTCGGCGTGCGGCTCCCAACCGGGCACGCTGACCCGGGTGTCCACCCCGACCAGCAGCAGGTTGAGCGGGCCGGTGATGTCGGCCCCGGGCGGCGGGCTGGGGCTCGGGCTGGCACTGGCGCTGGGCGACGCGCTGGGACTCGCGGTGGCGGCGGTCGGCGTCGGCGGCTCGTCGCCGACCGTACGGGTCACCACCACACCGATCACCGCGATCACCGCGATCGTGGCCAGACCGGCCAGCACCAGCGTCAACCGTCTCCGGTCTCCTCCGAACATCATCCCCCGCTTTCCTCGGGCGTCGGTCGGAAGTGCCCGGCCGACGAGCGGTTCCGCTCGGCTCGCCGGGGACGTCGACACCCGCCCTGGGTCAATACCGGTCCAACGCGCCGAGCCGGGCTCGGGGTTGCGTCCCCGGTCGGGCGAAACTGACGCGGTGCGCAGCATGATCGCGCGAATTCGGGCCCTGGCGCGAGGGCTACTCGCGAGTAATGATGCGTGCATGCGGTACGACGTGGTGGTCATCGGGTCGGGTTTCGGCGGCAGCGTCACCGCGTTGCGGCTGGCCGAGAAGGGCTACTCGGTGGGCGTACTGGAGGCGGGCCGGCGGTTCGCCGACGACGAGTTCCCGAAGACGTCGTGGCGGATGCGCCGCTTCCTGTGGGCGCCGAAACTGGGCTGCTTCGGCCTCCAGCGCATCACCCTGCTCCCCGCCGCCGACCGGCGGGCCGGCGGCGGGGTGCTGGTGCTGTCCGGTGCCGGTGTCGGAGGTGGCTCGCTGGTGTACGCCAACACCCTCTACGAACCCCTGGACGCCTTCTACGACGATCCGCAGTGGCGGCACCTCACCGACTGGCGAGCCGAACTGGCCCCCCACTACGACCAGGCGAAACGGATGCTCGGGGTGACCACGTATCCGATCGACACCGGGGCCGACCGGGCGATGCGGCGGGTCGCCGAGCGGATGGGCGTGGGGCACACCTTCCGCCCCACCCCGGTCGCCGTGCACCTCGGGCGGCCGGGGGAGCGGGTCGCCGACCCGTACTTCGGTGGGGCGGGCCCGGAGCGCACCGGCTGCACCCACTGCGGCGGCTGCATGACCGGCTGCCGGGTCGGAGCGAAGAACACCCTGGTCAAGAACTATCTCTGGTTGGCCGAGCGGCTCGGCGTCCAGGTGCATCCGCTGACCACGGTGACCGCGGTCCGGCCGGTCGACGGCGGGTACCAGGTGCACACCGAACGCACCGGTGCCTGGCTGCGGCGCCGACCGCAGGTGATCCACGCAGGTCAGGTGGTGTTCGCCGCCGGTGCGCTGGGCACCCAGCGGCTGCTGCACGAGATGCGGGAACGGGGCGACCTGCCCGGCCTATCGCCCCGGCTCGGTGAGCTGACCCGGACGAACTCGGAGGCGATCCTCGGTGCCTCGGTGGCGCAGCGGAAGGCCCGTGCGCGTGGCGTGGACTTCACCGAAGGGGTCGCCATCACCAGCTCGTTCCACCCCGATCCGCAGACCCACATCGAGCCGGTCCGCTACGGCCGGGGCTCGAACGCGATGGGGCTGCTCCAGTCGCTGCTGGTCGACGGTGGGCCGCACCGGTCGCGTCGTTGGCTCGGGCAGTTGCTCCGGCATCCCTGGTCGGCCGCCCGGATGCTCTCGGTGCGCCGCTGGTCGGAGCGTACGGTGATCGCCCTGGTCATGCAGTCGGCGGACAACTCGCTGACCATCCGGCTGCGGCGCGGTCCGCTCGGCCGCCGGCTCGTCTCCGGGCCGGGTCACGGCACCCCCAACCCGGCCTGGATCCCAGCGGGCAACGAGGCGGTCCGGCTGCTCGCCGAGGAGATCGACGGTACGCCGGGCGGCGCGCTGACCGAACCGTTCGACATCCCGGTGACCGCGCACATCCTCGGCGGGGCGGTGATTGGTGCCAGCCCCGCTGACGGGGTGATCGACCCGTACCACCGGGTCTACGGACATCCGGGGTTGCACGTGGTCGACGGTGCCGCGGTCTCGGCCAATCTCGGCGTCAACCCGTCCCTGACCATCACCGCCCAGGCCGAACGCGCCATGTCGCTCTGGCCCAACAAGGGCGACCCCGACCCCCGCCCCGAGCTCGGTGCCCCGTACCGCCGGTTGGCCCCCGTGCCGCCCCGCAACCCCGCCGTCTCCCACCCCTGATCGGCGTCCTCGCCCCGCGCGCAGCTCTCGGTGGCACCCGTGGAACAGCCGTCACGATCGAGGGTCGGGTGACTCGGCGTGCCTGACGCCGGGGAAGGGGCGGTAGGCGGGGGAGGCGCGGTCACGCTCGGTAGGATTGCCGGCTATGAGCCTGCCGCGTCCAGTCCTCGTGGTCGACTTCGGAGCCCAGTACGCCCAGCTGATCGCGCGCCGGGTACGCGAGGCCAAGGTCTACTCCGAGATCGTCCCGCACACCATGCCCGTGGCCGAGATGCTGGCCCGTGACCCCGCCGCGATCATCCTCTCCGGCGGTCCGGCCAGCGTCTACGAGCCGGGCGCTCCGCAGGTCGACGACGGGCTGTTCACCACCGGCGTGCCGGTCTTCGGCATCTGCTACGGATTCCAGGCGATGGCCCGCTCCCTCGGTGGCACGGTGGCGCGCACCGGCAGCCGCGAGTACGGCGGGACGCCGCTGCGCCCCCGCCTGACCGACCCGGGTGTGCTGCTCCGTGACCTGCCAGCCGACCTGCCGGTCTGGATGAGCCACGGGGACTGCGTGACCGAGGCTCCCGAGGGTTTCACGGTGACCGCCGAGTCGGCCGGCGCGCCGGTCGCCGCCTTCGAGGACGTGGCCGGGCGGCGGGCCGGCGTGCAGTTCCACCCCGAGGTGGGGCACACCGCGCACGGGCAGGAGATGCTGACCCGCTTTCTCTACGAGATCGCCGGGATCGAGCCCACCTGGACGCCCGAGAACATCATCGACGAGCAGGTGGCCCGCATCCGTGCGCAGGTCGGCGACAAGGAGGTCATCTGCGGCCTCAGCGGCGGGGTGGACTCGGCGGTCGCCGCAGCCCTGGTCCACCGGGCCGTCGGTGACCAGCTCACCTGTGTCTTCGTGGACCACGGCCTGCTGCGCGCGGGTGAGGCCGAGCAGGTGGAGAAGGACTACGTCGCGGCCACCGGCATCAAGCTGAAGGTGGTCGACGCCGCGGACCGGTTCCTCGGCGCGCTGGCCGGGGTGACCGACCCCGAGCAGAAGCGCAAGATCATCGGTCGGGAGTTCATCCGGGTCTTCGAGGCCGCCGCCCGGGAGATCGCCTCGCACGGCGACGTCGAGTTCCTGGTGCAGGGCACCCTCTACCCGGATGTGGTCGAGTCCGGCGGCGGCACCGGAACCGCGAACATCAAGAGCCACCACAACGTCGGCGGGTTGCCGGAGGACTTGAAGTTCGCCCTGGTCGAGCCGCTGCGCACGCTGTTCAAGGACGAGGTCCGTACGCTCGGCCTCCAGCTCGGGCTGCCCGAGGCGATGGTCTGGCGGCACCCGTTCCCGGGCCCCGGCCTGGCCATCCGGATCATCGGAGCGGTCGATCGGGAGCGCCTCGATGTGCTCCGTCGAGCCGACTTCATCGCGCGTCAGGAACTCAGCGCCGCCGGTCTCGACCGGGACGTCTGGCAGTTCCCGGTGGTGCTCCTGGCCGACGTGCGCAGCGTCGGCGTGCAGGGTGACGGGCGCAGCTACGGGCATCCCGTGGTGCTGCGCCCGGTCTCCAGCGAGGACGCGATGACCGCCGACTGGTCCCGCCTGCCCTACGACGTGATCGCCCGGATCTCCACCCGGATCACCAACGAGGTGGCCGAGGTGAATCGGGTGGTGCTGGACGTCACCAGCAAGCCGCCGGGCACCATCGAATGGGAGTGACGCGGCACCTCGCCGACGCCGGTTGACGGTGTCTCACGCGGGCGGCTGAGGCGTCGAGCGGGGCGCCGGTTCCGGCGTCGTCTCGGCCTCCGACGTGGCGTCGGGCGCCCGCTGCGGTTGAGTGGGCGGCGTGGCCGTCGGCGGCCAGGTGGTAGGTGCCGGAGCGGGCTGCGGCCCGGCGTGCGGCACCGGCCCGGGGAACGGCCAGGCGGGGTGCGGCGCGGCGGCCGGCTGCGGCGGCGTCCCGACGGGTCCGTGCGGCGGGGTGGTGGGTCCGTGTGGTGCGCCGGGTGCCGGGTGCGGCCAGGCGGGTGCGCCAGCCGGCTCCTCGGGCATCAGGAACCACATGATCGGGTACGCGAGCGCGGCGAGCCCACCGGTGAGCAGTGTGACGACGGCGAATGCGACTCGGACCAGGGTGGGGTCGACGGCGAAGTAGCGGCCGACGCCGCTGGCCACCCCGGCGATCATCCGGTCGGTGGTCGGACGGCGCAGTTGTCGATACGGAGCGTGAGGTGTGGAGGTCATGACTCCACGGTGCCCGTCGCGGAGCGTATCGACCTCGGTGACCGCCCGGATCCCTACCCTGAACTGCCTCTCAGGGACGAGTGATCAGTCAGGAATCCGACTCTTTTCCGCGCCGGTAACGGGTGGCGGGGAGAATTTGGCTCCGTGACCACCATGCTGGAGCCGCTGCGCAGGATCGCGGCATACGCCGTCTGTACTGATTCCGTAGACCGAGTGTTGCTGGTCCGCGCATCGGAGCGCTCCGGCACCCCCGGCACATGGTCCCTGCCCGGCGGGGCAGTCGACCACGGCGAAGACCCGCAGCACACCGTCGTCCGCGAGACCGCCGCCGAGACCGGCCTGTCGGTGGCCGTCGCCAGCCTGCACGACGTGCTGGCCGACATGCGGGCACTGCCCGAGCGGGGCATCACCATCCACACCGACCGGCTGGTCTACCGGGTGTCGGTCCGGGGTGGCTCGCTCACCGACCGGGTCGACCGGCCGACCGACCTGGCCCGCTGGTTCACCCGGGACGAGGCGGCGCAGTTGCCGCTGCGTTCGTTCACCGCCCGCGCTCTCGGGTTGCCCGCTTCGTCGGCCGACATCGTGCCCGACGAACCGCCGGAGTTTCCCTCGTTCTACGCGGTGCCCGGCCCGGACGGGCTGCACCGGGCGCAGCGCTTCGCCGCGTACGCCGTGGTGACCGACCCGGAGGGGCGGGTGCTGTTGACCCGGGTTTCCGACGGCTACCCGGGGGCGGGCTGCTGGCACCTGCCCGGGGGCGGCACCGACTACGGCGAGCAGCCGGGCGCGGCGCTGATCCGGGAGCTGGTCGAGGAGACCGGGCAGACCGGGCGGCTCGTCGGGCTGCTCGGGGTCGCCAGTCACCGGGACGCCGCCTCGCTCGGACCGGAGGGCTACCCGATCGACTGGCACGGGGTACGCGCCTTCTACCGGGTGGTGGTGGACAAGCCCGCCCCGCCCACCGTCGGCGACGTCGGCGGTTCCACCTGCGAGGCCCGCTGGTTCGCCCGCGAGGAACTCGGCGCCCTGCCCTCCGACCGCCTTACCGAGGTGACCGCCGAGGCCGTCCAGGCCGCCAACCTCACCTGACCGGCCGTCCACCCTCACTCACCCGCCCGCACCGGCTGATCATGAAGTTAATGTCGGGACACGCCACGCGAACGGCGATAGCTTCCTGATCGACGCGAGCCGAGCGGGCGGGGCGGACGCGAGCCGGGTAGGGCGGGTGGGGACGGGTGGAGCAGGTGCGGCAGGTCGGGGCGTACGGGGTGCTGCGGGACGCCGAGCGACGGGTGCTGCTGGTGCGCGGATCCGCGCTGGCGGACTTCCCCGGCGTCTGGTCGTTGCCCGGGGGCGAACTGGACCATGCCGAACATCCCGCGCACGCGGTGGTCCGTCAGGTCACCGAGACGACCGGGCTGACGGTCGAGGTGACCGGGCTGCGGGCGGTCGTCGCGGACGTGGTGCCGTACCCGGACCTCGGGGTCGCGCTGCACACGGATCGAGTGCTGTTCGACGTGACGGCGGTGGGTGGGAGGCTGCGCGCCGAGCATGACGGCGGCATCGACCGGGCCCGCTGGCTGACCCTGGACGAGGCGGCGCGAGTGCCACTGCTGGCGTTCACCGCCGAGGCCGTCGGCCTGCCGGTGGTCGCGCTACCGGCCGGGGCGCTGCGTCGCCGGGAGCCGTTCCCCACCCCTGGTGCCGACCGTCGGCAGCGGTTCGGGGCGTACGGGGTGGTCACCGATCCGGACGGCCGGGTGCTGCTGACGTTGATCGCCGACGGGTACCCCGGGGCGGGCCGATGGCACCTGCCCGGTGGCGGCACCGATCACGGTGAACAGCCGGTCACCGCGCTGCTACGGGAACTGGTCGAGGAGTCCGGCCAACTGGGTCGGGTGACCGAGCTGATCGGGGTGGACAATCTGCACAATCCGGCGGCGGTGGGCCCGGAGGGGTACCCCATCGACTGGCACGGCGTCCGGATCGTCTACCGGGTGCGGGTCGACGTACCGACCGAACCGGCAGTGACCGAACTGGCTGGCGGTTCCACCGCTCGTGCTGCCTGGTTCACCCGTTCTGAGCTGCGAGAACTTCCGTTGACCGAGATCGCCGAGCTGGCCCTCACGCCGTCGACGTGACCCACGGTCACCGCTCCTGGGTGATCTCGCCGCCGCGCCGGTGTGGGTGCCCTCCGGTACAGTCGAGGCAGGGCCGGTGCAGAAACGGGCGGTGGTGTCCCGGATGGGAATTGGACGGCGGTTCGCACGGTTAAGGGAGTTATAAGTACCGCCGGCAGCTATCGCCATTCCCCACCCCCCTGTGCGATGGTGTACTCCGCAAAATGGCTGCCGGGCCAGGAAGGTCCGGCACGAGACAGCCGGACGCCCGCTCGCGTGGCGGTAAGCCGATCCGGTGATGGAGGAAACGTGCCGAGAGCCCCATGGCGCCGGCGTCGTACGACTGACAGCCCGCGTCCCGCAGGGCGAAGCTGGACGGGCCCGCTGCGCCGCAGCGGCACCCTTGCCCGCCAGGTCCTGCTGGTCCGCGTCGGCCGCCGAGGTGCAGAACTGCACGGTGCGACCGACGTGTTGCCCGAGCCCCGGTATCAGGACCGCCCGCGTCGTCGGTACGGCCTCAAGCGGTTCCACCGCACGGGGATGGAGACGATCGCCCCGATCAGCCCGCTGGTCGGCCCGGTCACGGTGGACCCGCCCGTCACAACAGCCCCGGTCGAGTCGACAACAGCGACACCGGTTCCGCTTCTGCCGGGTGAGCGCACCCCGGCCCGGCGGATGAAGTTCGCCCTGGTCAACGCCTGCACCCTGGCCAGCCTGCTACTCGGCATCAACGCCATCTTCGTCGCGATGCAGGGCGAGGTGCGGCTCGCCGCGTTCCTGTTGATCGCCTGTGTGGCGTTCGACGGCCTCGACGGTGCGTTGGCCCGCAAGCTCGGGGTGTCCAGCCCGTTCGGCGCCCAGATGGACTCGCTGGCCGACATGTGCTCCTTCGGGCTCGCCGCGCCCGTGGTGGTCTACGCGTCGCTGGCCGGCTCCGTGCCGACCGCCGCCGCCGCGGTGGCCGCCGCCCTCGTCGCCGCCTGCGCCGCCATCCGCCTGGCGCGATTCAACGTCTCGCCCTCGGATGGCCGGTTCTTCTCCGGGGTGCCCACCACGATGGCCGCCGCCGTGCTCGCCCTGATGGTGGTGATCGGCATGCCGGTGCCGGGGGCGGTGCAGATCGCCGGAGTGGCGCTGCTCGCCTTCACCATGGTCAGCAGTTTCCCGTACGCCAAGCTCGCCCGCCTGGTGAAGCTGCCGCCGTGGGTCTGGCTCGCTCCGGTGATCGGTGCGCTGATCGACATCCGGCTCACCTTCGGGCTGGTCGTGGTCGGTTACCTGATCAGCGGCCCGGTGCTCTGGCTGCGGCAGCGCCGCACCATCGCCTGATCCAGTAGTTGCCCGAAAAAGGGGCGTGGGGGGGCACGCGGCGCCCGCCCCGGTTGGGAGGGGGGGGGCGGGGGGGGGGCGGGGGGGGGGGGACCCCGGGGGCCGGGACGCACC
>NZ_JBNCLE010000003.1:0-2336 GCF_049844495.1 Micromonospora sp. DT48 | reverse complement strand
GAGATGTGTATAAGAGACAGGGCCGCGACGCCCCTTTTTCGGCTCGTGGAGCCGGTGTCGGCCCGGGTCGTCGTGACCCGGGGCCCGGCTACCTCCCGCTCAGCGCCAGCGGGCGATCACGCTCGACCCGCCGACCACCTTGTCACCCGGCCCGACCAGCGGCTCGGCGGCCTCCGCCGGCAGGTAGACGTCGGTACGCGAGCCGAAGCGGATGAGCCCGAAGCGCTCACCACGGGCCAGCAACGTACCGACCGGAGCCCGTTGCACGATCCGGCGGGCGATCAGCCCGGTCCGCTGCGCCACCACCACGGTGCCGTGAGTCGTCTCCAGCACCGTGTAAGCGGCCACGTTGTGCTCGGCGTCCGGCTTCATCGCGTTGACGAACCCGCCGTCGGCGACGAAGTAGTCGACCACCTTGCCGGCCACCGGGGAACGGTTGACGTGCACGTCGAGCACCGACAGGAAGACTGCGATCCGCAGGAACTCGCCGTCGCCGAAGCGTTCGTCGGTCAGGCGCTGCACCGACAGCACCTGCCCGTCGGCGGCGGCCACCACGGCCGACGGATCCTCTGGCACGTCGCGCTCCGGATCCCGGAAGAAGGCGGCCACCGGGGCGGCGGCCAGCGCGGGCAGCAGCCAGAGCTTCGACTTCGGTCGGGCCAGTCGGGTCAGTGCGGCCACGCCGAGGGCGATGCCGGCGGCGACGACCCCGTTGGAGTCGATGTGCATGCCCCGGGTGAGCGGCACGCTCGACGGCCGGTAGGCGGGCGCGAGCCGTTCCGCCGACGCGGCGGCGGCCGGGGTGAAACGGAGCCGGTACACGCGTACCGGCGGGTTGTTGCGCAGCACCAGGTCGTTGCCGACGCCGTACAGCGCGCCCTGCCGCTCCAACTCGGCGGCGGCACCGGCGGTCTTGGCGACCGCGGTGGCGACGCTGAGCACCGCACCGTCGGCCAGGTACTTGGTGAGGCCCTCGATGGTGGCGCGGGCCTCGTCGGCGGTGCCGGTGAGCGCCTCCGCGACGATGACCACCGCGGCGGGCTCCGCCTCGGCGAGACTCTCCACGACCCGGACCCGCTCGTCGACCCAGCGGCCCTGGGCGTTGACGTGCTGCCGCAGCGCTGTGGCGCTGACCCGCTCGGCGGGTACCACGGTGAGGGTGTCGCCAGGCAGCATCGCTTCGATCGCTGCGGCCAGCACCGCGGACTCCGGAGCAGCGCCGACCAGGAGGGCGGCCTTCGGGTCGTTGATCCGGGCAAGCTCGGAGGCGAGGGTACGGGCGGCGCGCTCGCCGAGGCGGACCGGACCGGATCGGTCGGGCGTACGCACGGCGGGGGACTGGGTCATGTCGAACGAACTCCTGACGAGTAGAGGCGACTGACGCGGAGGTCACCGCCGGCGGCGAGGTCCACCCGGTCACGGACAACCCGGGTGGGCCCGACGACCCACGGGGGATGCCCTACGGCGCGGGCCGGCCGACGCTGGCGGGAGTACACCGGCCAGCATAGGCGGCCCGCGACCGCTCCCGCACGGTCAGGCACCGTGCCCCGGTCGTCCGGGCGGTGACGCCTCCTCCCCGCCGAACAGATCGAGCGTGCCGTCCTCCCGTGGTTCGTCGCCGGTGGCCGACTGCGGGCTGGTCGGGGCCTGCGTACCCGTCGGGTCGGACGGATCCGCCGGGTCCTGAAGCGGGTGGGCGGCGGTCTCCCCGGCGTTCGGTGGCAGGTTGTCCGGGCCGGGCTCGCCAGGCGTGCCGACCGGAGCCGGACCACCGTTGTGCCGGCTGGAGCGCAGGGCGCCGATCAGGCCGAGCCCGCCGACCAGGATCAGCCCACCGGCCAGGAACCAGCCGACCGGTGGCAGGACGAGCCCGAGCACCTGGGCGAGCAACCACCAGGCGGTCAGGGCGAGGAAGAGCAGCCCGAAGGCGAACGACACCAGGTCGGTACGGTGGGCCTTCACCGGGTCACCTCCATGTGTCCGGCGTTGACGTGCAGGTTCAGGCGTAGCTTTCCGCCGCCGGCACCGTCCGGGCCGAGGTCGACGACGTCCGTGAGCCGGTTGTCCATGCCCCGCGCGCGCTGGCCGAGGACGTTCGCGTCACCGGCGGTCACCTGGGTCACCGCCGTGACGTCCACCTCCGGCGGTACCACCACGGTGGCCTCGCCGAAGTTGATGACGACGGTTATCTCGGTCTCCTCCTGCTCACTGAAGTCGATCGCACGCAGGTCGAGCACCGCGTCGGCGAAGCTCTGCTCGTACCGGACGGCGAGGTCGCGGTGACTGGTCGGCGCCCAGGTGACCGCGCCGTCCACGCCGCGCACCCGGTCGTAGGA
>NZ_JBNCLE010000002.1:0-123254 GCF_049844495.1 Micromonospora sp. DT48 | reverse complement strand
AAGTAGGCCGACGCGCCGATCCCGAAGACGTCCAGCAGGTCGAGAACACCGACCAGCCCCAACGCGACGAAGATCAACGAGAAGGTCACCGCGCCCAGGGCCGATCGCTCCCGGGGTTTGCGGGGCGGTTTCGGCCGGGGCGGTGGCGGCGGAGCCACCTTCGGTGGCCCGGCGTAGGGACCGTGTGGGGCGAACGGGGGACGGTAGGTCGACGGGGCGGACGGTGGGCCCGCCGGGGCGGCGCTGGTCGGCCACGGCGGCGTCGGCGGCAGTTGCATGGTGGGCTCCTCAGGCTCGCCGGGTGCCGACGGCACGGGCGGTGTCGACGGCGCGGGCGGCGCCGGGGGCACGCCGTACGCCGTGCCGGGTGGATGGAACGCGGGTGGCGTTACGGTCGCGGTCCGGCCGAACCCCGGATAGGGCACCGGGTAGGCGGTCGGCCCGGGATAGCTGACCGGTGGCACCGGGCCGGGTGGTGGGGGTGGGCTCGGGGGGACTTCCGCACCCGGTGGTCCGGGCACGGTCCCTGTCGGACCGGGCTGCGTCTCGCGCTGCTGACGGTTGAGCAGCAGCGCACCGCCGACCAGGATGGCCGCGCCGAGCAGTACCGCGCGGAAGGCGTCGGTGACGACGAAACCGAAGCCCACCGCGACCACCACGCTGAGGACGATCACGGTGACCGGCGACATGCTGGACCGTCCCCGGCCCAGCATGGACTCGACGGGCGAGGCGCTGTCACCCTCCCCGGGGATGATCAGCCACGCGGCGACGTAGACCAGGATGCCGACGCCGCCGAAGAAGCCCAGGACCGCCAGCAACACCCGCCAGAGCACGGGGTCGGTGTTGGTGGCCCGGCCGACGGCAGCGCAGACGCCTGCCAGGTAACGGCCGTCCCGGGGCCGGACCAGTCCGTACCGCGAGGTGAAGCCGGCACCACCGGACGAGGCACCCGGACCGCCCGGCGGTGGCCCGCCCGGTCCACCCGGCGGCGGTGGTGGTGCGCCCGGCCCGCCGGGGCCGGGCCAGCCCGGTCCACCTGGTCCGCCCGGCCCCCCCGGCCCGGCGGATGGTGGCGCGGTGCCGGCCCCCCAGACGGCCTCGCCGCTGGTCGGCCCGGCGGCGACGCCGGGCGGCGCGTCGTCCCACACGGTGCCGTCGGCGGGTGGCCGCCCACCGGCCGGTGCGGCCAGGTCGTCCGCCCCGGCCCCGGGGGATTCGGGTACGTCCGGCCGGGTGGCCGCCGGAGGTGTCGGCTCCGGTGCGGTCGACCCCGGCCGGTCCGGCTGGGCAGCGTCGTCGGTCATGTCTCGATCCTGCTGCGCCGGACGCCCGAACGTCCTCCGGCGGCGACCCTGACCCCACCCTGAGATCCTGCCGACCCGAATGTCCGGGGCGTCCCCGTGGTCGGGCGGCCGCACCGCGTGTGACGATCGGTTCGACGCCGGAACCTCGCCTCCTGTCCGGCCCGCCCGTCCTGACCAGGGAGCTCACGATCAGCAGCGTCAGCCAACCACCCCGCCTCTACCGCGCGCCGGAGCACCGGATGGCCGCCGGGGTGGCCGCCGGCATCGCCGAGCACCTCGGAGTCCCGGTGGTCCGGGTCCGGATCGCCTTCATGGTGCTGCTCGGACTCAGCGGGTTGGGTCTGCTGCTCTACGCGGCCTTCTGGGCGGTGGTGCCGCTGCGGCCCGGTGACACCGCCGTACCGCCTCGGCGCGACGTCGGCCAGTTGCTGCCCTTCGTGGCCATCGGGCTCGGTGTGCTGCTGATCCAGGTGATGGTCTTCGACTCGGTCGGCGCGGCCGGCACAGCGGGCTGGCTGGTCGCCATCATCGCGGTCGGCGCCGGTGTGATCTGGCACCAGTCCACGCCCGAGCGGCGACGCCAGTGGGGCGAGTCGCTGCCCGTACCGTGGCTCGGCGCGGTGATAGAGGAGAGCGACCGGCGGGCGTTCGTGCTCCGGTTCGTCGGCGGTGGGGTGCTGGTCGCGGTCGGCATCATCGGCGTGGCCGCGGTCTACTCCCCGGCGCAGAATCTCGACGCCGTGCTCAACGGCGTGATCTTCGCACTGGTCGGTCTGGCCGGGGTCGGTGTGGTGGCCGCGCCGGTGCTCTGGCGTACCTGGAACCAGCTCCGCTCGGAGCGCGAGGGCCGCATCCGCGAGCAGGAGCGGGCCGAGTTGGCGGCCATGGTGCACGACCAGGTGCTGCACACCCTCGCGTTGATCCAACGCAACGCCAGTGACGTCAAGACCGTGCAGCGGCTCGCTCGGGGCCAGGAGCGCTCCCTGCGCAACTGGCTCTACAAGCCCACCGCGTCACCCACCGAACGCCTCGCCGCCGCGCTGGAACAGGCCGCGGCCGAGGTGGAGGACACCTATGCGATGACGGTCGAGGCGGTCGTCGTCGGCGACCGGGAGACCGACGAGCGGGTCGGTGCGCTGGTGGCGGCGGCCCGTGAGGCGCTGGTCAACGCCGCCCGGCACGCGGGTGTGCAGACCGTCTCGCTCTACGCGGAGGTCGAGCCGGAACAGGTGAGCGTCTTCGTGCGGGATCGGGGTGTCGGGTTCGACCCGGATACGGTGGAAGACCATCGGCACGGTGTCCGGGGCTCGATCGTCGGGCGGATGAAGCGGCACGGCGGCCGGGCGGAGATCCGCTCCCGGCCTGGAGAGGGGACCGAGGTCCGGTTGATCCTGCCGATCTCCCGGGACTCGACCACGGCGGAGAGGGACAGATGATGGCCGAGCAGTCGACGCGACCTGTCGAACCGGAAGGCACCGGGCCCGGGCGGCTGCGGGTGTTCCTGGTCGACGACCACGCCATGTTCCGAGCGGGGGTACGCGCCGAACTCGGCGCGCACGTCGAGGTGGTGGGCGAGGCGAGCACGGTGTCCGAGGCGGTCAACCGGATCGCGGCCACCGGACCGGACGTGGTCCTGCTCGACGTGCACATGCCCGACGGCGGCGGTCGGGCCGTGCTGGAGGCGATGCGGCGTACCCATCCCCAGGTGCGGTTCCTGGCGCTCAGCGTCTCCGACGCCGCCGAGGACGTGATCGGGCTGATCCGGGCCGGTGCCCGGGGCTATGTCACCAAGACCATCTCACCGGACGAGTTGGCCGCCGCGATCCGACGGGTGGCCGACGGCGACGCGGTGTTCAGCCCGCGCCTGGCCGGCTTCGTGCTGGACGCCTTCGCGGCCCGCCCGGACGCACCGGTCGCCGACCCGGAGTTGGACCAGCTCACCAACCGGGAACGCGAGGTGCTGCGGCTGCTCGCCCGGGGGTACGCGTACAAGGAGATCGCCCGGGAGCTGTACATCTCGATCAAGACGGTCGAGACGCACGTCTCCAACGTGTTGCGCAAGCTCCAGATGTCCAACCGGTACGAGCTGTCCCGCTGGGCAGCGGATCGACGCCTGGTGTAAGCGACCTTTCTGGCATATGTGACCAAGCGGTCCCAGGGGCGTGACTTTTGATCAAGTCGCGATTGATAATGCCCCTCGCCTTCCCTGCGTGCGGATGCCGCTCATCCCGCGGGAACGGCGACTTCGACCGCCCGCGCGTACGCGGGTCACTCCCTGCCCGAGAGGTGCACAACACTCATGATCGGACAACGAGGACGGCGTTGGGCGCGGATCGCGCTCGCCGCCGTCACCGGCGGCGCGCTGGCGCTTGGTGTCGCCGCCCCGGCCGCCGCCGAAGCCCCGGCCACCGGCGTGGCGAAGTCGGTGTCGGGTAGCAGCGTCAAGCTCCTGCTCAACGGCAAGGCCAAGCAGGCCTCCGCGCTGGCCATCGAGATCAAGGGCAAGCGCGTCCCGGCCTTCTGCATCGACTACCACACCAACGTCGCCATCGACGGCACCTACCAGGAGGGCACCTGGGACGAGTCCCAGGTGAAGAACCTCGCGAAGGTCCAGTGGGTGCTCACCCACGGTCACCCCAACGCCGACCCTGATGCGCTGCTGGCCGCCGCCGGTGCCACCGTGCCGGACGGGACGAGTGAGAAGGACCGCGGCAACCTGCTCTACTTCGGCACGCAGACCGCGGTGTGGCACTTCAGCGACGGCATCGTGCTCGGTGACTGGGTCGCGGGACGCGATCTGGTCAGCAAGGAAAAGTACGACGTGATTAAGAAGGTCCACGACTACCTGATCGCGAACGCCACCGACGAGCCCGAGCCGAGGGCCGAGTTGAGCATCGACCCGGCCACGGCGACCGCGACGGTCGGCGAGAAGGCCGGTCCCTTCACCGTGAAGGGTCCAGCGGGCGAGATCACCCTGGCGGTGGCCGGCGGTACGGCCGTCGACGCCGAGGGCGCGCCGGTGACCACCATCGGCAACGGGGGCCAGTTCTGGCTCACCGCCGAGGGGACCGGCGAGGTCCGGGTGACCGCGTCCGCCGCCGATTCGGTCTCCTTCGGCCGGGTCTTCCTCTACACCGGCACCAAGGCGGCGCAGAAGCTCATCCTCGGTGGCAGCACCGGCGCCACGGTGACCGCCGAGGCGTCCGCCGACTTCACCGCGGCACCGTCCCCGCAGCCGAGCAGCCCCGAGACCAGCACGCCGCAGCCGAGCCCGTCCTCTCCGGCGGACTCCCCGTCGCCGAGCGCCCCCGAGGAGTCGCCGTCGAACCCGGCGCCGTCCACCTCGCCCGCCTCGAACGACGGTGGTCTGCCGCTGACCGGCGCGCCGATCGTCACCGCGATCGGCGTCGGGTTGGTGCTCCTGCTCGCGGGCGCGGTCACCGTTCTGGTGCTGCGTCGGCGCAGGGTCCACTTCACCGCCTGATCGCCAAGCCGTAACCCGACCCGACCCCGGATCCCCGCACCACGCGGATCCGGGGTCGGGTCGTCTCCGGGCGCAGGGGATCCATCCGGCCACGATCGGCCGCTGGTCTGGAATCAGGCTCGTACTTTCGGGTAGCATCGCAGAGAGTGGTGGGATTCACGTCGATGCTCCACCGGGAGACGCCGGGGGCGTCGACCTCGCCGCCCGGACTTCGGCTGAGCGTGGAAATGCGGTTGACGAGCAGCTCATACCATGCCTCCGGGGTGCCGGAGAGGCGGCTGCGGGTCGATGTCGGCACCGTCCCGGGCGGGTATCGGGTTGATAACACGCCTTCCCGCCTGGGCGCATCGGGTGTCACAGTTGCAGGCACCTCACAACCCCCTCGTGAGCCGAGCGCCCTGAGGAGGCACTCCCATGCGCGGGAAATTCCTAAAGGTGGCGGTCGCGGCGACCGCCACCGCCATGTTGGCCACCGCTTGTAGCGGCGGTAGCGACGACAACGACTCGGCCGGTCAGGCCGGCGGCACGCTTCGCGTTTACGCGTCGGAGCCTGCGTTCCTGACCCCGTCCGGTGGTGACGACGAGCCGTCGCTGTACGTGATCCGGCAGCTCTTCCGCGGTCTGGTCAAGTACAACGCCGAGACCTCCGCCGTCGAGATGGACCTGGCCGAGTCGGTCGAGTCGGACGACCAGAAGCTCTGGACGATCAAGCTCAAGAGCGGCTACGTCTTCGACAACGGCGAGCCGGTCAACGCCGACGCCTTCATCCGTTCCTGGAACTTCGCCGCTTACGCGCCGAACGCCCAGAACAACGGCTACTTCATGAAGCGGATCGCCGGCATCAAGGACGTCCAGTCCGAGGACCCGGACGGCGACGGCCCGAAGAAGGCTCCGGAGCCGAAGGCCAAGGAGCTCTCCGGCCTGAAGAAGGTCGACGACCTGACCTTCACCGTCGAGCTGGAGGAGCCGTTCTCCGGCTTCCCGACCACGATCGGTTACCCCGGCTTCTTCCCGATGGCCCAGGCGTGCGTCGACGACATCGCGGCGTGCAACGAGAAGCCGATCGGTAACGGCCCCTACAAGATGGACGGCAGCTGGCAGCACAACGTCGCCATCAACGTCGTCCGCAGCGACAGCTGGAAGGGCGAGCCCGGCAAGCCGGACCGGATCGAGTACCGGATCTTCGCCGACGTCGACGCCGGCTACTCCGCCTTCCAGGCTGGTGAACTGGACGTCATGTACACCCTGCCGCCGGCCCGCTACAAGGAGGCCAAGGCGCAGTACGGCGACCGGATGTACGAGCTGCCGGGTGACAGCTTCACCTACGTCGGCATGCCGCTGTACCAGGACGACTTCAAGGACAAGCGGATCCGCCAGGCGCTGTCGCTGTCGATCGACCGCCAGTCGATCATCGACGCGGTCTTCGACGGCCGGTTCACCCCGGCTACGGGCTTCGTGGCCCCGACCTTCGAGGGTGCCCGTGAGGGTGTCTGCAAGTACTGCACCAAGGACGTCGAGAAGGCCAAGCAGCTGCTCGCCGAGGCTGGCGGCTGGCCGGCCGGCAAGAAGCTGACCCTGTGGGCCAACGCCGGTGCCGGCCACGACCAGTGGCTGCAGGCGGTCGGTGACCAGATCCGCGAGGCGCTGGGCATCGACTACGAGCTCAAGGTGAACCTGCAGTTCCCGGAGTACCTTGACACCGCGGACAAGAAGAAGTTCACCGGTCCGTTCCGCCTCGGTTGGGGCCCGGACTACCCGTTCCTGGAGACCTACCTGTACCCGCTGTACGGCACCGGTGCCGGTAGCAACAACTCCCTGTACACCAACCCCGATTTCGACGCCCTGCTGAAGCAGGGTGACTCGGCCGACTCGATCCAGGCTGCGCTGCCGTTCTACCAGCAGGCCGAGGACATCCTGGGCGAGGACCTGCCGGTCATCCCGATGTGGTTCAACAAGGTCGGTGCGGTCTACAGCGAGAACGTGGACCAGTTCGTCTGGAACGCCGTCTCGGACGCCGACTACGGTGCGATTTCGCTGAAGCAGAACTGAGCTTCAGACTCCTGATCCTGCCGTAATACGACGTGGCGGCAACGGTGACCCAACAGGGTGATCGTTGCCGCCACGTCAGCGCCGAGAGGAGACCCCGTCATGGGGCGCTACGTCATTCGACGGTTGCTCCAGTTCATCCCCACCGTGCTGGGCACCATGTTCCTTCTGCACTACATGACCTCGCTGGCGATTCAGTTCAGCGGGAACCCGGTTCGAGCGCTGTTCGGGGACCGGACGCCACCGCCCGCCCTGTTGCAGGCGATCACCGAGCGGCTCGGTTACAGCGACCCCTGCCTGAGCCAGCGGGGCAATCCCTGCTTCGGGCTCTTCATCGATCGTTTGCAGAACATTTTCCTGCACTTTGACTTCGGCGTGAACCTGCGTCAGCGAGAGGTCACCGACCTGGTCGCCGACGCCATTCCGTTCACCCTCAAATTGCTGGTGATCGCGATCGTGTTCGAGGCGGTCGTCGGCATCGCGGCCGGTGTGCTGGCGGGTCTGCGTGGCGGTAGCTTCGTCGACTACCTGGTGAAGATCAGCACGGTGTTCATCATCTCGGTGCCGATCTTCGTGCTGGGCGTCGTGGTCCGGGAGTTCGTCGGGGTCAAGTTCGGCAACATACTGCGCGGCCAGGACTGGATTCCAGACCTGATCTCCGTTGGCGTCTTCACGCCCGGTTTCAAGCCCGACTATCCGTTCGCCAGTTTGCTGATCCCGGGCATGGTGCTCGGCGCGGTCTCGCTGGCGACGACGGCTCGGCTCACCCGGACCAGCATCATGGAGAACGTCCGGGCCGACTACGTCCGCACCGCCAAGGCCAAGGGACTGACCAACAAGCGCGTCATCGGCGTGCACACGCTCCGCAACTCGCTGATCCCCGTGATCACCTTCCTCGGTGTCGACATCGGCTCCGCGATGGCCGGCGCGGTGGTCACCGAGACCATCTTCAACGTCCCGGGCATCGGCCGACTGGTGACGATGGCGGCGCGTGGCGGCGAGTCCTCGGTGGTGGTCGGTGTGGTGACCATGCTGGTGCTGGTCGTCCTGCTCGCCAACCTGTTGGTCGACCTGCTCTACGCCGTGCTCGACCCGAGGATCCGCTATGAGTGACCGAACCACGGTGGCGGACGCTGGTCTTCCGACCGTTCCTGTTGGCCGGGTGGAGCGAAACGAGGTGTGGACATGAGTGATCTGACGAGCGCGGGCACCGCCGTCGGCGGTGCACCGGTGGGCGGTGACGGCCCCGCGGCTGACGCACCGGGCGGTACCTCGGAGCGCAGCGCCAGCCTGTGGGCGGACGCCCGACGGCAACTGCTCCGCGACCCGGTCTTCGTGATCGCGTCCCTCTACGTCCTCATGGTCGGCTCGATGGCGGCCTTCCCGAAGCTGTGGACCAGCCAGGATCCGCGGGCGTGCAGCACCGACCGGTCCCGGATCTCCCCGAGTTGGGAGCACCCCTTCGGGTACGACATCCTGGGTTGTGACTACTACTCGCACGCCATCTACGGGGCTCGCCCCTCGATGGTGATCGCGGTGATGGCGACCGGTGGCATCGTGCTCTTCGGTGGCCTGCTCGGTCTGCTCGCCGGCTACTACGGCGGCTGGGTCGACGCGGTCATCTCCCGGGTGATGGACATCTTCTTCTCGCTGCCGTTCCTGCTCGGTGCGATCGTGTTCCTCACCGTGATCAAGCGGCAGAACATCTGGACCATCACCGCGGTGCTGTTTCTGCTGGCGTGGCCGACCATCGCCCGGATCATCCGGGGTAGCGTCATCTCGTCCAAGGATCTGGACTACGTGCACGCCGCCAAGGCGGTCGGGGCGCGTAACTCGCGGCTGATGTTCCGGCACATCCTGCCGAACGCGATCGCACCGATGCTGGTCTACGCCACCATCGTGCTCGGCTCGTTCGTCGCCGCGGAGGCCACGCTGACCTTCCTCGGTGTCGGGCTCCAGCCACCGGCACAGTCGTGGGGAATCATGATCTCGGTCCACCAGGTCTACTTCCTGGAGGATCCGTGGCTGCTGCTCTTCCCCTGTGGCCTGCTGGTCGGCACGGTGCTCTCCTTCATCCTCATGGGTGACGCCCTGCGTGACGCCCTCGACCCGAAGTTCCGGTGAGTCCGATGAGCGAGTCTCGGCGAGCGAATCATCAGCAAAGGGCGACGGTGCCTCATGAGGGCACGGAGCGAGCGGAGCGCCACCATGAGCACTGATGTGAACGTCAAGATGGACGCGTTGGCGGGCGCCGACCCGGACGCGTTGCCCTTGCAGGTCAAGGACCTGCACGTGGAGTTCCGCACCCGTAACGGCGTCGCGCACGCCGTCAACGGGGTGAGCTTCGACCTGCGGGCGGGCGAGACCCGGGCGATCCTCGGTGAGTCGGGTTGCGGCAAGAGCGTGACCGCTCAGGCGATCATGGGCATCCTGGACACCCCGCCCGGGTACATCACCGGTGGGGAGGTCCTCTACCGGGGTGTGGACCTGCTCAAGCTGCCGGAGTCGGAGCGCCGCAAGGTGCGCGCGAACCGGATCGCGATGATCTTCCAGGACGCGCTCTCCGCGCTGAACCCGGTCTTCACCGTCGGGTTCCAGCTCGCCGAGCTGTTCCGTAAGCATCGGGGCATGTCCCGCAAGGACTCCAAGGCCCGCGCCGTGGAGCTGCTGGACCTGGTCAAGATCCCGGCGGCCAAGCAGCGGGTCAACGACTATCCGCACCAGTTCTCGGGTGGTATGCGGCAGCGCGTCATGATCGCCATGGCGCTGGCGCTCGACCCCGAGGTCCTGATCGCCGACGAGCCGACCACCGCGTTGGACGTGACCGTGCAGGCGCAGATCATGACGTTGCTCGCCGAGTTGCAGCGGGAACGGAACATGGGTCTGGTGCTGATCACCCACGACATGGGTGTGGTGGCCGACGTCGCGGACCGGATCTCCGTCATGTACGCGGGCCGGGTCATCGAGGAGGCCGGCGTGGAGGACATCTACGCCAGCCCGGCGCACCCGTACACCAAGGGTCTGCTGGAGTCGATCCCGCGGCTGGACCTCAAGGGTCACGAGCTCAGCGCCATCAAGGGCCTGCCGCCGATGTTGACCAACATCCCGCCGGGCTGCGCCTTCAACCCCCGGTGCCGGTACGCGCAGGAGGTCTGCCGGAAGGACCCGGCGCCACCGCTGTACCAGGTGTCGTCGAGTCGGACGGCCGCCTGCCACTTCTGGAAGGAGGTCAAGGGCGATGAGTGACGTCGTGCTGGAGACCCGCG
Organism: Micromonospora sp. DT48; assembly: GCF_049844495.1. Lineage (NCBI taxonomy): Bacteria > Bacillati > Actinomycetota > Actinomycetes > Micromonosporales > Micromonosporaceae > Micromonospora > Micromonospora sp. DT48. The sequence continues at coordinate 113,154 of NZ_JBNCLE010000002.1, read as the reverse complement.
ACCTGGTGAAGCACTTCCCGCTGACTCGGGGCATCGTGTTCAAGAAGCAGTACGGTGCGGTTCGGGCGGTCGACGGGGTCAACCTGCAACTGAGGCGGGGCGAGACGCTCGGCATCGTGGGCGAGTCCGGCTGCGGCAAGTCGACGCTGGCGCGGATGCTGGTGGGGCTGGAGAAGCCGACCTCCGGTGACCTGTTCGTGCAGGGCAAGAACATGTCCAACGTCGGTGCCGAGGAGCGACGTCGGGGCCGGCGCAACATCCAGCTGGTGATGCAGGACCCGTACACCTCGCTGAACCCCCGAATGACCGTCGGTGACATCATCGGCGAGCCGTTCGAGGTGCACCCGGACGTGGTGCCGAAGGGTAAGCGGCGGGCCAAGGTGCAGGAACTGCTGGACCTGGTCGGCCTCAACCCCGACCACATCAACCGGTACCCGCACCAGTTCTCCGGCGGCCAGCGGCAGCGCATCGGCATCGCCCGCGCGCTGGCGCTCAACCCGGAGATCATCCTGTGTGACGAGCCGGTCTCCGCGCTGGACGTCTCCATCCAGGCCCAGGTGATCAACCTGCTGGAGAAGCTCCAGGCGGAACTCGGGCTGTCGTACATCTTCATCGCCCACGACCTGTCGGTGGTCCGGCACATCGCCGACCGGGTCGCGGTGATGTACCTCGGCAAGATCATCGAGATCGGCACCGAGGACGAGATCTACGACAAGCCGACCCACCCGTACACGCAGGCACTGCTGTCGGCGGTACCGGTGCCGGACCCGAAGCTGCGTGGGCACCGCGACCAGATCGTGCTCACCGGTGACGTGCCGTCGCCGGCCAACCCGCCCTCGGGCTGCCGCTTCCGTACCCGGTGCTGGAAGGCCCAGGACATCTGCGCCGAGCAGGAGCCGCAGCTGGTGACCCGCGACAAGTCGGGCCACCCGAGCGCCTGCCACTTCGCCGAGGTACGCGACGTCGTGCACGCGACGGAGTAGCCCCACAGACGCCGTCGGCTCCCGTCCATCCGTACCGGGAGCGGCGGTGAAGGTAGTGCCTCCTCAGTGATTCGGGGCGTCGGCCGTCACCAGCAGCCGGCGCCCCGGTCCACACCCACCAAGGATTGCCGTCGACGATCCGGGCGCGCCGCCGATCGGGGGCCGACGGTCAGAGGGGCCCGCGACCGGCGCGGAGCAGCAGCAGGGCGAGCTGGGTGCCGTCCGCGCCGAGCGCCTCCCGGAACCGCTCCAGGATCTCCTGCTCACGGGAGAGGACGAGCCGGGTACCGCCGGAGGCCATCCGGGTCGCACCGACCTCCCGGGAGAGCGCGGCCCGTTCCTGCCACAGCTCGATCAGGGCCTTGTCGATCTCGTCGATGCGTACCCGGATCTCGGCGATCCGGTTGGCGGCGCCCGGCTCGGCGGTGCCGGTGGCCGGGGTGCCTGCCGCTGGCCTGGTGGGGGCGGTGCCGTTCGAGATCGTGCCGGACCCGTTCGCGCCGCCGTTCTGCTCCATCACGTCTGTCATCTTCGGGTACCTCTCGCGATGTGGTGCCCGGTGCCCGGATCCCGGGACGCGAAAAGCCCCGGGCTCCGAGAGCCCGGGGCTTTTCGTAGGTCTGATCGATCAGGCGCGACCTACGGCTGCCGGACTCCCGGTGCCGTAGTAAAAGTAGAAGCGCTGGTCGAACACGCTGTCGAGTATGCCGCTGCACCGGCTGGCGCGCAAGGAAAGCCGCGAGCGGGTCGGGCCTCGGCCCGTCGGTGGTGCCGTCGGCGGGTGATGTCCGGCCGGCGGCATAGACTCGTCGTGCGATGCATCCTCTCTTCGACATCCCCGCGTCCCCGCCCGAGCCAGCGCCTGCCCGGACGCTGCCGCCCCATCGGCCCACGCCGGGCCGCCTCGATCCGGCACAGCTGGTTGAGGGACTCAACGGCCCCCAACGGGACGCGGTCACCCACGCGGGTTCGCCGCTGCTGATCGTGGCCGGTGCCGGGTCCGGCAAGACCCGGGTGCTGACCCACCGGATCGCGTACCTGCTCGCCGCGCGGGACGTGCATCCCGGCGAGATCATCGCGATCACCTTCACCAACAAGGCCGCCGGCGAGATGAAGGACCGGGTCACCGCCCTGGTCGGCCCACGGGCCCGGCTGATGTGGGTCTCCACGTTCCACTCCGCCTGTGTCCGCATCCTGCGCGCCGAGCACGAGCACGCCGGGTTGAAGTCCACGTTCTCGATCTACGACGCGGACGACTCGCGACGGCTGATGCAACTCGTCACCCGAGAGCTGGACCTCGACCCGAAGCGGTACCCGGCGCGCGGCCTCGCCGCCCAGGTCTCGAACCTGAAGAACGAGCTGGTCGACCCGGAGACGTTCGCCGCGCGGGCCAGCGGGCCCAACGAGCGCGCCCTCGCCGAGGCGTACGCCCTCTATCAGCGTCGGCTGCGCGAGGCGCACGCGCTCGACTTCGACGACCTGATCATGACGACGGTGCACCTGTTCCAGTCGCATCCGCACGTCGCGGAGAGCTACCGCCGCCGCTTCCGGCACGTGCTGGTCGACGAGTACCAGGACACCAACCACGCGCAGTATGTCCTGATCAAGGAGTTGGTCTCCGGCACCGAAGGCGTCGAACCGGCGGAGCTGTGCGTGGTCGGTGACGCGGACCAGTCGATCTACGCCTTCCGGGGTGCGACGATCCGCAACATCCTGGAGTTCGAGCGCGACTTCACCGACGCCCGCACCATCCTGCTGGAGCAGAACTACCGCTCCACCCAGACCATCCTGAACGCCGCCAACGCGGTGATCGACCGGAACACCTCCCGTAAGCCGAAGCGGTTGTGGAGCGACGCCGGCCCGGGGGAGCCGATCGTCGCGTACGTCGCCGACACCGAGCACGCCGAGGCGGACTGGGTGGCCCGGGAGATCGACCGGTTGGTCGACGACGGGGAGACCCGTCCGGGCGACGTGGCGGTCTTCTACCGCACCAACGCGCAGTCCCGGGTCTTCGAGGAGGTGTTCATCCGCCTCGGCCTGCCGTACAAGGTCGTCGGCGGGGTGCGCTTCTACGAGCGTAAGGAGGTCCGGGACGCGCTGGCCTACCTGCGTGCGGTGGTCAACGACGATGACACGGTCAGCCTGCGCCGGATCCTCAACACCCCTCGTCGGGGCATCGGCGAACGCGCCGAGGCGTGCGTGGAGGCGCTGGCGAGCCGGGACCGGATCTCCTTCGGTGCCGCGTTGCGCCGGGCCGGTGACGCGCCCGGCATCTCGACCCGGGCCGCCAACGGGATCGCCGAGTTCGTGGCGTTGCTCGACTCCGTACGCGAGCTCGCCGTCGACGGCACCCCGGAGGAGGTGCTGGAGGCGGTGCTGACCCGTTCGGGTTATCTGACCGAGTTGGAGGAGAGCCTCGATCCGCAGGACGCGGGTCGGGTCGACAACCTCCAGGAACTGGTCAGCGTCGCCCGCGAGTACACCGAACGGATCGAGGCGACCGGTGCCGAGGGGGAGCGGGCCACCCTGGCCGGTTTCCTGGAGCAGGTCGCCCTCGTCGCCGACGCCGATCAGGTGCCGGCGCAGCCCGGGGCGGAGGGCGACGACGAGCCGTACCAGGGCGTGGTGACCCTGATGACGCTGCACACCGCCAAGGGCCTGGAGTTCCCGGTGGTGTTCCTGACCGGCCTGGAGGACGGCGTCTTCCCACACCTGCGCTCGTTGGGCGACACCCGGGAGTTGGAGGAGGAGCGCCGGCTGGCGTACGTCGGCATCACCCGGGCCCGCCAACGGCTCTACCTCTCCCGGGCGGTGACCCGCTCGGCGTGGGGCCAACCCTCCTACAACCCGCCGTCTCGGTTCGTCGAGGAACTGCCGCCCGAACTGGTCCGCTGGGAGCGCACCGAGGGCTCGTACACCTCGTGGGGCGGCGGTGGCGGCGGCGTGGGCGGTCGCGCGGAGCGGATGCCCGGCGGTCGCGGTGGTTTCGCCGGTGGCACCCCACGGGCGGTGCAGTTGGCCCGCAAGCTCGGGGTGGACGGCAGCCGGCTGGCCACCGCGAGCGAACTGCCGCAGGGTCCGAAGGTCGCGGTCGGCGACCGGGTGAACCACCAGCGGTACGGCCTCGGCCGGGTGGTGGCCGTGGAGGGACACGGCCCCGGTTCGCGAGCGCAGATCGACTTCGGCGACCAGACGCTGTGGTTGGTGCTGCGGCACGCTCCGATCGAGAAGATCTGAGCGTCCGGGCGGCGAGCCCGGTCAGCAGGCCACGTCGATGCCCCTGGCGCGCAGGAACGGCGCCGGGTCGATCTGGTTCCACATCTGGCCCTGGTGCACCTCGAAATGCAGGTGTGGGCCCGTGGAGTCGCCTGTGGAGCCCTCCAGGCCGATCGTCTGCCCGGTGCTGACCGTCTCGCCGACGCTCACCCTGGCGGTGCTCAGGTGGGCGTAGTGGGTGAGGTAGCCGTTGCCGTGGTCGACGACGACGGAGATGCCGTACCCGTCGCCGACGTCGCCGGCCTTCGTCACGGTGCCCCGGAAGGCCGCCCGCACCGGGGTGCCGGCGGGCATGGCGAAGTCGATGCCGGCGTGCAGGGTGCCCCAGCGGGGCCCGTAGCAGGAGGTGATCGTGGCTCCCGCCATCGGGATCACCCAGGACGTCGTCGGCTTCGTGCTCTTCTTCGGCTTCGCCGTGGCGGTGGCCGTCCGGCTGGCCTTCGGCTTGGGCTTGGGCTTGGAGCTGGGGCTGGGCTTCACGGTGGGGCTGACGCTGGGAGTCGGGCTCGCCGACGGGCTGTCCAGGGTGACCGGCTCCCGGGCCGAACGGTCGGCCCGCTCGGCGGCCTCGGCCCGCTCCCGGGCGTCGAGGGCCACCGGATGGGTGGTCGCGGGGTCGTCGCGGTCGGTCATGACGACACCGGCGACGCCGAATCCGACCACGGCGACCGCACCGACGGCCAGCAGCCGCGAACGCCGGCTCGGCGTGCGCCGGTGGCGCGCCGGGGCGGCGGGGATCTCACGGGTCGGGGTGGGTTTGTCGTCCTGCACGGGTACGGACCTCACAGCTTTCGAGTGGTACGTGACCTCGAAATCCTGGTGCCGGTCCGAGCGGCTCCGAGTACCGGGGGTGGGTGCGGCAGGTGAGACGGCCGGTGTCGCTGTCCACCTCTGGGCTTCGCTGTCCTCGACTGCCCGATGTCGGCCCGACCGCTCGGTGTGTCTCAGGTCACATTCCGACCTGTGGGTTGGGACACGTTTGCGTCTGGTCCGTCATACGAAACCGCCCGGATCGACAGATCCGGGCGGTCAACGGGCGTTACGGCCGGTCAGGACGCGGCTACCTCGCTGTAGATTGCCTCGACTTGTAGCTTGATGTCCACTCCGCGCTCCTGGAGCCACGGCACCGGGTCGAGGGGCTCGCCCTTGACATGGATCTCCAGGTGCAGGTGGGAGCCGTAGGAGTGGCCCGTGTTGCCGACCAGGCCGAGCTGGTCGCCGGCCTTGACCTGCTGGCCCTCGCGGACGCTCAGCGAGGAGGAATGGCCGTAGATCGCCTCACTGCCGTCGGCGTGCTGGACGATGACCGCGTAGCCGTAGCCGCCGAACCAGCCGGCCTTGGTGACCGTGCCTTCGTGGATGGCGACGTACGGGGTTCCCTCCGGCGCGACGAGGTCGACACCGGTGTGCAGTTTGCCCCACCGCATGCCGTAGGGGGAGTTGAAGTCGTAGCCCTGAAGGGGCAGTAGCCAGACGCCGGAGTCCTCGGCGCTCTCCGGGCCGTTGCGGCTGTCCCGGGAGGCTCGGTCGGCGGCATCGGCCCGGTCGGCCGCGCCCTGGTTGCTGATCGACGCCTGCTTCAGCTCGTCGAGGACCGTCGGGCTGACGCTCTTGGCGTCCGGCATCGCGCTGGCGCCCAGCGCCACCACACCGGCACCGACGAAGGCGGTGGTGACGACCGCGGCGTAGCGGCTGCGTGGAGGGGTGGGTACGCGGCGGCGACCGCGATATCGATCGGGCTCAGACGACAGGCGCTGGCGCACGCATACCCTCCGTTGTCGGGGTTCCGATGCGGATCAGTCGCCGTGCCGATCTGGTGACCGTGCGTCGACTGATCGCGTCGTCACCCGTCCGTAGACCTGATGACAACCGTGGACACGGTAGCCAACCGTCAGCCCTGTCACAAGCCGGAGCGCCGAATTGGTTGCGCCTTTCTGTCCGTTTCCGTCCTAGATTGTCAGGGGTCGGGGGTGCTGTGGGGTGCCCTTGTTATCCTCCGTTCGTCGCACACCGTGACCGTTCGGCGGAGTCGTCCCGCTTGACGCCTACCGCGTCGGTCGTGTCTCTGCGTGAGGTGACAGTGGTGCCCGGGTTAGTACGGGTGCCACGCCAGTTTGGTGGACGCCGACGGCGTCCACGGCCCGCCCGTCCGGCCCCGGTTCCCCGGTCCCGGTCAGGCGGGTTACCGTTCGTTCAGGGGATATGGCCGCTGAGCCGGTGAAAGGGATACCCAGATGAGCTCTCGTGTTCGGGTCGTCGTCGCCAAGCCGGGCCTGGACGGCCACGACCGTGGTGCCAAGGTGGTGGCGCGCGCACTCCGCGACGCCGGCATGGAGGTCATCTACACCGGCCTGCACCAGACTCCGGAACAGATCGTGGAGACCGCGATCCAGGAGGACGCCGACGCCGTCGGCCTCTCGGTGCTCTCCGGGGCGCACATGACGCTGTTCCGGCGGGTCCTGGAACTGCTCGACGAGCGCGACGCCCGTGACATCGTGGTCTTCGGCGGGGGCATCATTCCGGAGGCCGACCTGCCGGAGTTGGAGCGGCTCGGCGTGGCCAGGATCTTCACCCCGGGTGCGACCACCGCGTCCATCGTGGAATGGGTGCGGGAGAACGTCGCGCAGCCGGTGGCCTGAGAAGCCGCGCAACCGAAGACAGGGGAGGGGCCGGACGCACCCCTCACACGTCCGGCCCCTCTATGCACGATGCCCCGCCGCCACCCCTCGACCGACAGGGCATCGGCCGCTTTCGTCCTCGCGCTTTCCAGCGCTCCGACACCTGACTCAACGACGCCCTTCCTGCTGGGTTACGCAGGGCCGTCGAGAACCGTGGCACCCCCGGCAAGATCGCTCGAATGGGTGACGGCATCCGGCTCCACCGCCCCGATCGGGGCGCGGCCGGTGACCCGAGGTCGGCCCGGGCTGTGCATTACCGCACACCGCGCACCCGCTCGGTTGCCGGAAGTGCCAGCATCGCTAGGCTGCGCCCAATGAACCCTTTCCGACCTCCCCTTGCGGGCCGGACCGCCAGGTCGGCTGCGGCGCGTGGTTTCGGTGGTGGGGGTTCGACCGCCTGCGTCAACTTCTACTGATGTCGGGCATCGCACTGTTTTCTTTCCATACGCTGGTGGCGGCGCGACGGCGCGCCGCAGAGACGGGACGGGACGCGCAATCGTGGACCTGTACGAGTACCAGGGGCGGGACCTGTTCGAGCGGCACGGACTTCCCGTGCTCGCCGGCGGCGTCGCCACGACCCCGGAGGAGGCCCGCGCGATCGCCGAACGCCTCGGCGGCCGGGTGGTCGTCAAGGCACAGGTGAAGGTCGGCGGACGAGGCAAGGCGGGCGGCGTCAAGCTGGCCGAGGGCGCGGAGGAGACGGTGGCCCGCGCCACCGACATCCTCGGCATGGACATCAAGGGTCACACCGTCCACAAGGTCATGATCACGGTGACTGCGGACGTGGCCGAGGAGTACTACTTCTCGTACCTGCTCGATCGGGCGAACCGTACGTTCCTCTGCATCGCCAGCGTCGCCGGCGGCATGGACATCGAGCAGGTCGCCGCCGAGACCCCGGAGAAGGTCGTCAAGGCGCCGATCGACGCCGTCACGGGCGTGGACGAGGCGAAGGCGCGGGAGATCGTCGAGGCGGCCGGTTTCCCGGCCGAGGTCGCCGACCAGGTCGTCGAGGTCGCGGTCGGCCTGTGGCGGGCGTTCGTCGCCGAGGACGCCACCCTGGTCGAGGTGAACCCGTTGGCCAAGACCGCCGACGGCAAGCTGCTGCTGCTGGACGCCAAGGTCTCGCTCGACGAGAACGCCGGCTTCCGGCACCCCGACCACGAGGCGCTGGTCGACCAGGCGGCGGTGGATCCGCTGGAGCAGGCCGCCAAGGAGAAGGACCTCAACTACGTCAAGCTCGACGGCGAGGTCGGCATCATCGGCAACGGCGCGGGCCTGGTCATGTCGACCCTCGACGTGGTCGCCTACGCCGGTGAGCGGCACGGCAACGTCAAGCCGGCCAACTTCCTCGACATCGGCGGCGGCGCCAGCGCCGCGGTCATGGCCAACGGTCTGGAGATCGTGCTCTCCGACCCGTCGGTCAAGAGCGTCTTCGTCAACGTCTTCGGCGGCATCACCGCCTGCGACGCCGTGGCCAACGGCATCGTGCAGGCGTTGGACCTGCTGGAGCAGCGGGGCGAGCGGGTCACCAAGCCGCTCGTCGTCCGCCTCGACGGCAACAACGCCGAGGCCGGTCGGGCGATTCTCGACGGCGCGAACAACCCGCTGATCGAGCGGGTCGACACCATGGACGGCGCGGCCGAGCGGGCCGCCGAGCTGGCGGCTGCGGGGGTCTGACACATGGCTATCTGGCTGACCAAGGACTCGAAGGTCATCGTGCAGGGGATGACCGGTTCCGAGGGTTCCAAGCACACCCGTCGGATGCTCGCCGCCGGTACGAACGTGGTGGGCGGCGTCAACCCGCGCAAGGCGGGCACCACCGTCGACTTCGACGGCACCGAGCTGCCCGTCTTCGCCAGCGTCGCGGACGCGATGAAGGACACCGGCGCGGACGTCACGGTCATCTTCGTGCCGCCGCAGTTCACCAAGGGTGCGGTCATCGAGGCGGTCGACGCCGAGATCCCGCTGGCCGTGGTGATCACCGAGGGGGTGCCGGTGCACGACACCGCCGCCTTCTGGGCGTACAACGTGGCCAAGGGCGAGCGGACCCGGATCATCGGCCCGAACTGCCCCGGCATCGCCTCACCGGGCGCCTCGAACGCCGGCATCATCCCGGCGGACATCACCGGCACCGGCCGCATCGGGCTGGTCAGCAAGAGCGGCACGCTGACCTACCAGATGATGTACGAGCTGCGTGACATCGGCTTCTCGACCTGTGTCGGCATCGGCGGCGACCCGATCATCGGCACCACGCACATCGACGCGCTGGCCGCCTTCGAGGCGGACCCGGACACCGACGCCATCGTGATGATCGGTGAGATCGGTGGCGACGCCGAGGAGCGGGCGGCCGAGTTCATCAAGGCCAACGTCACCAAGCCGGTGGTCGGCTACATCGCCGGTTTCACCGCTCCGCCCGGCAAGACCATGGGGCACGCCGGTGCGATCATCTCCGGCTCGGCGGGCACCGCCGACGCGAAGAAGGAAGCGCTGGAGGCGGTCGGCGTGAAGGTCGGCAAGACGCCGACCGAGACGGCCAAGCTGATGCGCGAGATCATGTCCGCGAGCTGAGAGCGTGTCGGAGAAGGCCATGCCCTACTGCGCCGCCTGGGACTCGGCTCGCTACGGGCGAGCCTCCTCAAACCCGCTCTGAGCGGACCACGCGTCGAGGGGCCGACCTGCGGGTCGGCCCCTCAGCTGTTCCAGGACGGGTAGTTCCCGGTCGCCCGGAGGATCAGGTTGATGACGATGTTCAGCACACCCAGACCGATGGCCACGTAGCCCAGCACGGGCGACTGGCGGTACCGACGCGCGTCGCGGATCGACAACCAGCCGAAGACGATGCCGAGGATGCCGCAGCAGAGCAGACCGGTCACGATGCCGAGCACGCCCCAGAGGGTCGTTCGGTCCCGGCCGGCGGGCGGTGGCGGGGGTGGTGGATACGGAGCGTTCACAACTCCCCTTCCGGTCACTAGCTGCCGCGACGATGGTCACGGCCCCTGTTGCCGAGGCTAGAGGAGCCGGTGCCCGCCCACGTCCGATCAGGCGAACTGGTTCGGCCCACCGGCGCAGCGCCGGCTGCCGGGCGGGTGTCGGGCAGCCGACGTCGGCCTGACATGCCAGAGTAGAGCCGATGTCCTTTGTCACCCCTGACCAGCCGCGCCGGGCAGCCGACGTCCGCGGAGCCGGTGCCAGGCCACCCGGCCGGGCCGGCCCGCCACGCCGGGTGCCCGCCGCGCGTACGGCGCCCCCGGGGCGCTCGCACGCGCCGCTAGCGGTGGCCGCGCTGGTCGCGGCCGGCGGGGCGGCCGTCACGGCCTGGCTGCCCGTGGCGCTGGCGCTGTGGCTGTTCCAGCTCAGCGAGGGCACCGGCACCCTGCTCGACGCCATCCGGGCGGGAGCCGCCGGTTGGCTTCTCGGTCACTGGGTGCCTCTGAACACGGACACCGGCCCGCTCGGCCTGGCACCGCTCGCGGTGACCGCGTTGGCGCTGTGGCGGCTCACCCGGGCCGGCGTACACGTCAGCCGGGCGATCGGCGCCCGCGGCGGGCGATCACCGGGAAGGACGATCGCTGCCGCGTCGGCCGTCGGTGTCGCGTACGGGCTGCTGGGGGCGCTCGCCGCGCTGCTGGTCGGAGCCGGCGGGCCGAGCGTGTCGCCGGTCCGCGCCGGGCTGACGCTGATGGCCGTCGGCACGCTCGCGGCCGGGGTGGGCGCTGCCCGCACGACAGGGGTGGCGGAGGTCTTCGCCGACCAGGCGCCGATACCGCTGCGCGAGGGGGTGCGGGCCGGTGCCGTCGCCGCCCTGGTGCTGCTCGCCGCAGGGGCCGCGGCGGCCGGGTTGGCGGTGGCGACCGGTGGTGGCGACGCGGCCGACCTGATCGGCGCCTACCGCACCGGTGTCGCCGGGCAGGCCGGTATCACCCTGGTCAGCCTCGCGTACGCGCCGAACGTCAGTGTGTGGTCGGCCAGCTACCTGCTCGGCCCCGGCTTCGCGGTCGGCACCGACACGGCGGTACGCACCAGCGAGGTGTCGGTCGGCGCGCTGCCGGCCCTGCCGTTGTTCGCCGGTCTGCCCGACGGGCCGGTCGACGGGCTCGGTGCGGTCGCGGTCCTCGCCCTGCCCGTCCTCGTCGGGATGGCCATCGGCTGCCTGCTCGCGCGCCGGTTGCTGCGACTGGCCATGGCCGAGCGGGCCCGACTGTCGTGGCGGCGGCTGCTCGTCTCGGCGGCGCTCGCCGGACCGGTGGCCGGCCTCCTGTTGGGCGCGGCGGCGACGGCGTCCGGCGGGCCGCTCGGCGGCGGCCGGCTGGCCGAGGTCGGTCCGGTCGGTTGGCAGGTGGCGCTCGCGGCGCTGCTGGTCACCGGTGGCGGGGCGTTGCTCGGCGCCGCCGCCACCCAGTGGCTCGCCCGACTCGCGGCCTGATCGGCATCCGGTCGGCCAACCGGCCCCACGCGGCCCGCAGCTGCGGCAGGCCGCCCTCGCCTGCGGCCGGGTGAGAACCGGCGTCGACTCGACGTCACCGCGCAGGCCCGCTCGGGCAGCTCGACGAAGGGTGGCACCTGACGCGCCAGGGGCGTCCCGGATACTCCGGGACGCCCCTGGGAGCGGGCGGGCGCTGGTCAGGGAGTTAGCGAACCACTGACGTTCAGCGCCACCAACACGAGCTGAACCACGCCCAGCAGTAGACCCACCGCGCCGCAGATCAGACCGGCGAGCGCCTGGCCGGAGTTGCCGGCCAGCCCCTGGTCGGCCTTCTGCTTACCGAGCCAGCCGGTGATGAGGGCGGTCAGGCCCAGCGGGATGCCGAGGTAGCAGCAGGCCAGCGGAATCGAGGCGATACCGAGGATCATCGCCACCAGGCCGAGGGTGTTCTGCTGCCCCTGCGGGCCGGCGAAGCCCGCGTTCGGGTACATCGGCGTGCCGCCGTACGGCTGGGGGGCGTTCGGGTCGGTGTAGGGCTGTCCGTACGCCGGCTGTCCGTAGGCCGGCTGTCCGTACGCCGGGGGCTGGCCGGCCGGTGGCGCGTACGGGTCGTAGGGCGCGGGTGAGGCCGGCGGCTGGGCCTCCGGCTGTCCCGAGGGCTGCTGACCGTACGGGTCGGCGGGGGGCTGCTGCTGACCGTAGGGGTCGGCGGGCGGCTGCTGGCCGTACGGGTTGGCCGGCGCGGCGTACGGGTTGGCCGGCGGCGGAGCGTACGGGTTGGCCGGCGGCGGTGCGGTGGGGTCCCCGTTGGGCTGCTGGCCGTACGGGTCCTGAGCGGGCTGACCGGGCTGCATCCGCTGCTCAGTATCCGTTGACGGGTTGGGGCTGCATGACGACTGCTCCTCACGGTTGTTCGCTGACGGGCGGCGGGCCGGGCATGCGCCGGTCCTAAGCGACCGGCAGCGTACCCGGTCCGGACCAGCCCGGCTGCCGTGCGATCCCGTGTCGCCCAGCGGATGGGCCCCGGTCGGCGGCCGGATAAGGTGTGCCGGTGACCCAGGCCGCCCGTATCGTCGTCCTTGTCTCCGGCTCCGGAAGCAACCTCCAGGCACTGCTGGACGCGACCGCCGACCCGGCGTACGGGGCACAGGTGGTGGCGGTCGGGGCGGACCGCGACGGGATCGCGGGCCTGGACCGTGCCGTGGCCGCCGGGATACCGACCTTCGTCGAGCGGGTCAGGGACTACCCGGACCGCGAGGAGTGGGACGCCGCGCTCACCGCCCGGGTCGCCGAGCACCGACCCGATCTGGTGATCTCGGCCGGTTTCCTGAAGTTGGTCGGTCCGCGTTTCCTCGCCGCCTTCGGCGACCGCTACCTCAACACGCACAACACCCTGCTGCCGGCCTTCCCCGGCATCCACGGTCCGCGTGACGCCCTCGCCTACGGGGTCAAGGTGACCGGGGCGACCCTCTTCTTCGTCGACGCCGGGATGGACACCGGCCCGATCGTCGCGCAGGTGGCGGTGCCGGTGCGCGAGGACGACGACGTCGACACGCTGACCGAACGCATCAAGGAAGCGGAACGGCGCCAGCTCGTCGAGCAGGTGGGCCGGCTGGTCCGCGAAGGTTGGACGATCACCGGAAGAAAGGTCAGGGTCGGAGTGAACCCCATCGAGGACGGGCGCCGCCCGATCCGGCGGGCACTGGTAAGCGTCTACGACAAGACCGGCCTGGCCGATCTGGCCAAGGCGCTGCACGCCGCCGGTGTGGAGATCGTCTCCACCGGCAGCACCGCGTCGACGATCGCCTCGGCCGGGGTGCCGGTGACCCCGGTGGAGCAGGTGACCGGTTTCCCGGAGATCCTCGACGGGCGGGTGAAGACCCTGCACCCGGCCATCCACGGCGGGCTCCTCGCCGACCTGCGCAAGGACACGCACACCGCACAGCTCGACGAGCACGGCATCGGCGGAATCGACCTGCTGGTGTCCAACCTGTACCCCTTCCAGGACACGGTCGCCTCCGGTGCCGGTCAGGACGAGTGCGTCGAGCAGATCGACATCGGTGGTCCGGCGATGGTCCGGGCGGCTGCCAAGAACCACGCCTCGGTGGCCGTGGTGACCGACCCCGACGCGTACCCGATGCTGCTGGCCGCCCTCGACGGCGGTGGCTTCACGCTGGCGCAGCGTCGGACGCTGGCCGCCCGCGCCTTCGCCGCCATCGCCGAGTACGACGTGGCGGTCGCCGAGTGGTTCGCCGAGACGGTCGCCCCGTCCGCCGACGGCTGGCCGCACTTCGCCGGGTCGGCGTTGCGGCGGCAGTCGGTGCTGCGCTATGGCGAGAACCCGCACCAGGCCGCCGCGCTCTACACCGACCCGGCCGGGCCGGTCGGGCTGGCCCAGGCCGAGCAGCTGCACGGCAAGGAGATGTCCTACAACAACTACGTCGACGCGGACGCCGCCTGGCGGGCCGCGAACGACTTCGCCGACCAGCCTGCGGTGGCCATCATCAAGCACGCCAACCCGTGCGGCATCGCGGTCGGCGCGGACGTGGCGCAGGCGCACCGCAAGGCGCACGCCTGCGACCCGGTCTCCGCTTTCGGCGGGGTCATCGCCGTCAACCGGCCGGTCTCGGTCGAGCTGGCCGGGCAGATCGCCGAGATCTTCACCGAGGTCGTGGTGGCGCCCGGCTACGAGCCGGGCGCGGCCGAGGCGCTCCAGGCCAAGAAGAACATCCGGCTGCTGCGCGCGCCGGAGTTCCGACCGCGTCCGGCCGAGTGGCGACAGGTCACCGGCGGCGTCCTGGTGCAGCAACGCGACGCGATCGACGCCGAGGGCGACGACCCGGCCACCTGGCGGCTGGCCACCGGCGAGGCGGCCGACGAGGCCACCCTGGCCGACCTGGCCTTCGCCTGGCGGGCGGTACGCGCGGTGAAGAGCAACGCCATCCTGCTGGCCCGTGACGGTGCGACGGTCGGCGTCGGCATGGGTCAGGTCAACCGGGTGGACTCGGCCCGTCTCGCGGTCAGCCGGGCCGGTGCCGACCGGGCACGTGGCGCGGTGGCCGCCTCGGACGCGTTCTTCCCGTTCGCCGACGGGCCGCAGATCCTCATCGACGCCGGCATCCGGGCGATCGTGCAGCCCGGTGGCTCGATCCGCGACGAAGAGGTGATCGACGCCTGCAAGCGGGCGGACGTCACGATGTACTTCACCGGCACCCGCCACTTCTTCCACTAGGCACGGCCGGCGGCGACGCCCGTCGTCGCCGCCGGCCACCCGGTCAGGCGGGCGGTTGGAGGGTCGCCACGGTCCGCTGTCGCGCCAGCAGGCCGGAGATGCCGTCGGCGGTCATCGGTCGGCCCAGGTAGTAGCCCTGCCCCCGGGTGTAGCCGAGTTCGCGGAGTACGGCGACCTGCTCGGCGCTCTCGACCCCCTCGGCGACGGTCTCCAAGCCGAGCGCGTGGGCGAGCTGGATCACCGCCCGGGCCACCGCCTGTCGGGCGTCGACCGCCGACGGCTGGCCGTCGTCGATCTCGATCCCGTCGACGAAGGACTTGTCGAGCTTCACGATCGCGGCGGGGAAGGCCCGCAGCAGGCTCAGTGACGACTCGCCGGTGCCGAAATCGTCCAGCGAGAGGCGGATCCCCATCCGGTCGAGTTCGAAGAGGGTCCGGGAGACCTGCTGACCGCGCAGTACCGCCGACTCGGTCACCTCCAGCACCAGCTGTTCGCAGGGCAGCCCGCTGTCGGCGAGCGCAGCCGCCACGTCGGAGACGAAGTCGGGGTCGTGCAGTTGCCGCGCGGAGACGTTCAGCCCCGCCTCCTGAAGCGCGTCCGGCCCGAACTCCAGTGACCACGCCACCGCCTGGCGGCACGTCTCGCGCAGCACGAAGCGGCCCAGCGGCACGATCAGGCCGGTTCGCTCGGCGGCCGGGATGAACTCGGCCGGGCTGACCACGCCACGGCTCGGGTGGTGCCAGCGGACCAGCGCCTCGACCCCGACCAACCGGTAGTCGTCGAGCCGCAGGATCGGTTGGTAGACGACCCGCAGCTCGTTGTGGTCCAGGGCCCGGCGCAGCTCGCCGCCGAGCTGCATGTGCCGCAGCACCGGCTCGCCCATGCCGTCCACGTAGCGGACGAAGCTCGCCTTTCCCCGCTGCTTCGCCGTGTACATGGCGATGTCGGCGTCCCGCAGCACCGAGTCGACGGTGGCTCCCGGCGTGGCGTCGGCGATGCCGATGCTGGCCTGCACCAGCAGGCGGTGCTGGCTGATCGGCTGGTCGAGCGCGGTGAGCAGCCGACCGGCCAGCTCCTCGGGGTCGGCGTCCGCGCCGGTGAGCAGGACGGCGAACTCGTCACCGGCGACCCGTACCGGCAGACCGTCGTCGCCGACCTCGGCGCGCAGCAGCTCGGCGACGGAGACGAGCAGCCGGTCGCCGACGCCGTGCCCGAGCAGGTCGTTGACGGTCTTGAAATCGTCCAGGTCGACCAGGAGCACCGACGCGGGTGTGGTCGCGGCGAGCGCGGCGGCGAGCCGGTCCCGGAAGAGCACCCGGTTCGCCAGCCCGGTGAGGCCGTCGTGGCTGACCTCGTACTGGAGGCGCTCCTCCTGGACGCGGGTGTTGTGCAGCAGCCGGGCGTTCTCCCGGTACGCGATGAACTGTCGGGCGCTGACCAGCGCGGTCACCACCACGGCGGTGACCAGGACCACCCGGACCGGCCAGGTCAGCGGGGCGCCGAAGGCGAGCGCGAGCAGTGGCACGTCGACCGCCACCACGGCCAGGTACGGCAGGAGCATCCCGTTGCGGGACTGATCGCGCCGGACGCCGAGTTCGGCCCGCCACTGCGCCGCGACGCCGAGGGTGAAGAACACCGGGGTCAGCGGCATCACGATCGCCTGGGCGGGGATGCCCGCGACGTACCCGTACCGGACCGCGAGCACGGCGACGATCCCGGCGGTGACGCCACCGCTCGCCGCGACGAATCGCAGGGCGACGCGGTCCACCGGGCCACCGGTGACGAAGGACACCTTGGTGGCGGCGCCGACCGCGACCAGGAACGCGAGCCCGACCAGCGCCATCGCCTGCGTGCTCCACGGCTCGTCGGCGGACAGCATCGGGGCCAGCCCGATGTAGCAGAGCAAGGCCGTGCAACCGAGGAACGCGATCATGCGATCGAGCAGGATGCGCCACCGCTCGACACCGCCGGCCTCGACGACGGGCACCCGGCCGACCGCCCAGATGGCGATGACGAATCCGATCGCGACGGAGGCCGCCGCCGGTAACGGCATGCTTCGGGTGCGGGCCTCGGCGGCGTGCGTCAGCATGTCCAGCGCCAGCCAGGCGTACCCGATCGTGATGAAGACCGCCGCCACGAGGAGCGCGCGCCAGAAGCGGCGGCTGACCGGGTCGAGTTCGGCGCAGCGGAGCAGGTGTACGACGGACCCGGCGGCGAGGACCCCGCCGCCGGGAACGAAGACGTACGCGAGCGCCTCGGTGCCGGCGCCGACGGTGAAGTTCGCGACGCACCAGACGGTGCCGAGGGCGACGACCACGACGGTGGCCTGCACGAACCGCCCCATGATCCGGCTGTTCCTCGCGGCGACCCCGGTGGTGGGGTCCGTCGTTCGCCGAAGCGCCAGCTGCGTCACGGCACTGACCATAGTGACTGCGGAGGGTCACGACATCGGTCATCGGTTGCGTCTTCCACAAAGGATCGACACAGCGGTGTCCACTACGGAGCGAGGTCGCCCTCACGGCCCCGGGCGTAGCTCGGCGAAGTGGCAGGCAGACGGGTGGGGGTCGGCGGCGCGCAGCACCGTCTGCGGGTCCTGGACGGCGCAGATCTCCTGAGCCTTCCAACAGCGGGTCCGGAAGTGGCAGCCGCTGGGCGGGTCGGCCGGGCTGGGCACGTCACCGCGCAGCCGGATGATGCTGCGGTGCTCCCGGGCATCCGGGTCCGGCACCGGCGCCGCGGAGAGCAGCGCCTGGGTGTACGGGTGGGTGGCCCGCTCGTAGATCTCCTCCTCGGTGCCGATCTCCACGATCCGGCCCAGGTACATCACCGCGATCCGGTCGGAGATGTGCCGCACCACCGACAGGTCGTGCGCGATGAAGATGTAGGACAGGCCCAGTTCGTCCTGCAGCTCCTCCAGCAGGTTGATCACCTGCGCCTGGATGGAGACGTCCAGCGCGGAGACCGGCTCGTCGCAGACGATCACCTCGGGCCGCAGCGCCAACGCCCGGGCGATGCCGATGCGCTGCCGCTGGCCGCCGGAGAACTGGTGCGGATAGCGGTTGATGTGCTCCGGGTTCAACCCGACCACGTCGAGCAGTTCCTGCACGCGGCGCTGGCGGCTGCCCTTCGGGGCCGCCTCCGGATGGATGTCGAACGGTTCGCCGATGATGTCGCCGACGGTCATCCGTGGGTTCAGCGAGGTGTACGGGTCCTGCATGACCATCTGCATGTTGCGCCGGATGCGGCGCAGCTCGCCGCCGGAGGCGGCGAACAGGTCCCGGCCGGCCAGCCTGGCGCGGCCGGCGGTGGGCTGCTCCAGCCGCATCAGCAGCCGGGCCAGGGTGGACTTGCCGCAACCCGACTCGCCGACGATGCCCAGCGTCTCGCCCCGGCGGAGCTGGAAGCTCACCCCGTCGACGGCCTTGACCGCACCGACCTTCTTCTTGAACAGCACACCCTGCGTGATCGGAAAGTGCTTGACCACGTGGTTGACGTCGAGGAGGGTCTCGCCGCGCACCGTGGTGGGGCTAGCCGGCGCGGTCATCACGTACCTCCTGGGCGAAATGGCACGCGCTGGTCCGGCCGTCGCCGAGGACCAGGTCGTGCGGCACGACATCCACGCAGACCTGCTGCACGTACGGGCACCGGGGGTGGAAGGGGCAGCCGCTGGGGATGCGCATCAGGTTGGGTGGGAGCCCTCGGATGGTGGACAGCTTCCCGCCCCGCTGGTCCAGGCGCGGAATCGATTCCAGCAACCCCTTGGTGTACGGGTGGGCCGGCGCCCGGTACAGCGACCGGACGTCGGCGTGCTCGACGATCCGGCCCGCGTACATGACCGCGATCCGGTCCGCGACGTCGGCGACCACGCCGAGGTCGTGGGTGATCAGGATCATCGCCATGTCCAGGTCCCGCCGCAGGTCGGCGAGGAGGTCCATGATCTGTGCCTGCACGGTGACGTCCAGCGCGGTGGTGGGCTCGTCGGCGATGAGCACCTTCGGCTCCATCGCCAGGGCCATCGCGATCATCACCCGCTGCCGCATACCGCCGGAGAACTGGTGCGGGTAGTCGCCGAGCCGTTTGGCCGCCGCCGGGATCTGCACCAGGTCCATCAGCTCCACCGAGCGACGACGGGCGTCCGCGCGGGACATGCCGAGGCGCTGGCGCAGCGTCTCACCGATCTGCCAGCCGACCGGGAAGACCGGATTCAACGCGGAGAGGGCGTCCTGGAAGATCATCGCGATCTCCCTGCCCCGGATCTGCCGGCGTTGCGCCTCCGGTAGACGCAACAGGTCCTGGCCCTGGTAGCGGATCTCGCCGGAGCTGACGTGCGCCGGCGGGGTGTCCAGGATGCCCACGATGGCCTGGGCGGTGACCGACTTGCCGGACCCGGACTCGCCCAGCACGGCCAGCGTCTCACCCGGGTCCAGGTGATAGCTGACCCCGTTGATCACCTTGGCCACACCCTCGCCGGTGCGGAACTCGACGTGCAGGTCGCGTACCTCCAGCAGGTGTCCGCCGGGTGGGGTGGGCGAGGCCGGCGTCGGCCGGACGGCGTTCTGACTCACGGTGCCTGCCTTTCGCTCGCGGCGGCGGGGCTCGCTGCGCTCACTCCTCGCGCTCGCACGACCGCCTCACCTGAGCTTCGGGTCGAAGGCGTCGCGGATCGCGTCGCCGAGCATGATGAAGGCCAGTACGGTCAGGGCCAGGAAGGTCGACGGGACCACCAGTGGGGTCGCCGACTCCCGCATGTGCACCCGACCGTTGTTGATTTCGATGCCCCAGGAGATGGTCGGCTCCCGCAGCCCGATGCCGAGGAACGACAGCGTCGCCTCGGCGGCGATGAACGAGCCGAGCGCGATGGTCAGCACCACGATGGCCGGGGCGAGCGCGTTCGGCAGGATGTGCCGCCACATGATGCGGCCGTTACCGGCCCCGAGCATCCGCGCCGCGGCCACGTAGTCCTGCTCCCGGGCGGTGATCACCGAGGAGCGGACCACCCGGGCGGCGGTGGTCCAGCCGAGCACCGCCAGCACGAAGATGACCGCGGCGACGCGGACCGTGGAGCTGTCGCTGCCGACCCGCTTGAGCAGGACGATCGCGGCCAGCAGCAGGGGGATGCCGAGGACGATGTCGATCACCCGGGAGAGCACCGCGTCGACCCAGCCGCCGAAGAATCCGGCGAGCATTCCCACGAGCAGCGCGATCAGGCCGGTGAACAGGGCCGAGAGCGCGCCGACCAGCAGCGACGCGCGAGCGCCGTAGACCGCTCGGGCGTACGTGTCGCAGCCCTGGAAGTCGTAGCCGAAGATGGCACCGCCGGAGGGCGCGGCGTGTTGTCGGGACAGTACGCAGTCGCTGGGGTCGTTGCTGGTGAACAGGCCCGGCACGGCGGCCATCGCGGTGACCAGGAGCACCAGGACCAGGCTGATCCAGAAGATCGGCTTGCGGCGCAGGTCGCGCCAGGCGTCGCCGGCCAGACTGCGCGGCTTGCCGGGCCGACCCACCTGGTTCGGCGCACCCGGTTCCCCGGCGGGGCCGCGCCGGGCGGCCTGGTTCTCCGACGCCGCCACCGTCTCGAAGTCACTCATGACCGCACCTCGCTGCGCTCACTCATAGCGGATCCTCGGGTCCAGCACGGCGTACAGGATGTCCACCACCAGGTTGGAGACCAGGTAGACCACGACGAGCACGCTGACGATGCCCACCACCAGTGGGCCGTCCTCGGTGCGGATGCCCCGGAAGAGGTTGAAGCCGACGCCGGGGATGTTGAACACCCCTTCGGTGATGATCGCGCCGCTCATCAGGTTGCCTACCTCGACCCCGAGGAACGTGATCACCGGGATGAGCGAGTTGCGCAGCACGTGCACGCTGACCACTCGCCGATTCGGCAGGCCCTTCGACCGCGCGGTGCGTACGTAGTCGGCGCGTAGGTTCTCGGCCACCGAGGTACGGGTCAGCCGCAGTGCGGTGGCCAGCGAGAGCGACCCGAGCACGATGCCCGGTAGCAGCAGTGCGAAGAAGTCCGGGTCGGCACCGGCGGTGGGTGGGAAGAGTTGCCACTTGACGCCCAGGAAGTACTGCGCGAGCGGGGCGAGCACGATGGTGGGGATACCGAGCACCAGCAGGGTGAGCAGCAGGGTGGCGTTGTCGAAGATGCTGGCCCGCCGGATGCCGGCGAGCACGCCCGCGGTGACGCCGAAGACGACCGCGACCGCGATGGCGATCAGGGCCAGCTTGATGGTGACGGGCCAGGCGGCGGCGAGGATGTCGCCGATCGACCGCCCGGTGAGCGACTCGCCCAGGTCGCCGCGGAGCAGGTTCGAGATGTAGTCGAAGTACCGGTAGAAGAAGCCACCGACCCCGGTGGCGTCGAGGTGGTACTTCTCCGTGAGGTAGGCCCGCTGTGCGGCGGTGACCGGGCGTTCACCGGCGAGGGCCTGGATCGGGTCACCCTGCCCGGCGAACATCAGTGCGTAGACGATCAGCGTGGTCCCGAAGAACGCCAGGACCATCTGGAGCAGACGCCGCACGATGAAGCGGAACATACCGGCAGTCTCTCTGAAGAGGTGCGAACCGCGTGGCGGGTCGGGTCACCTTGACCCGACCCGCTCGCGTGAGTTGTTACTTGATGGCTTCGATCTTGATCAGGTCGATCCGGTCGAAGAGGTCCATCTCGACGTTCTTGACCTTGGTCGAGTGACCGAAGTTGTTCTGGCCGAACCGCAGCGGCACGACCGGCAGGTCCTCGGCCAGCAGGTCCTCGGCCTCCTGGTACTTCTTGATCGCGGCTTCCTCGTCGGGGGCGCTGGCGCCCTCGGCGAGCAGGCGGTCGAAGTCCGGGTTGCTGTAGCCGTAGTAGTTCGACGAGCCGTTGGTGCTGTACAGCGGGCCCAGGTAGTTCTCCATGGACGGGTAGTCCATGACCCAGCCCATCCGGAACAGACCCACCGGCTGCTTGGCCTTGACCTTCGTCAGCAGGTCGGCGAACTTGGGCTCGGCGGTGCCGACGCAGTCCACGCCCAGGTTGGCCTTGAGCTGGTTGCAGGTGGCGTCGATCCAGTCCTTGTGGCCACCGTCGCCGTTGTAGGACAGGGTGATCTTCGACGGGCCGCCTGCGGCCTGGTAGAGCGTCTTGGCCTTGGCCGGGTCGAACTCGCCCGAGGCGCCGACGGTGTTCTCCCGGTAGCCGGCGACGGCAGGGGAGACGAACGAGCGGGCCGGCTGCTGCGAGTCCTTGAAGATCGACCGAGTGATCTCCTCGCGGTCGATCGCCATCGAGATGGCCTTACGCACGTCCGGGTTGCTGAACTCCTCCTGGAAGGTGGGGAACGCCAGGAAGTGCAGCGACGACGCCGGGCTCTGCTGGAACCGGTCGCCCAGGTCGGTGCCGGCGGTGGAGAGGTTCTCCGTCGGAATGGTCTTGATCACGTCGAGGTTGTCCGACAGCACGTCCGCGTACGCGGCGGTCAGCTGCTGGTAGATCCGGAACTCGACGCCGGCCACCTTCGGCTGCTCGCCGGGGAAGGCGTCGTACCGCTCGACCTCGACCTTGGCGTCGTGCTGCCAGGTGCCCTTCATCTTGAACGGGCCCTGGCCGATCGGCGCCTGCTCGTAGCCCTCGGCCAGCTCGCCGGGTGCGGAGAAGGCGGCCTTGGGCAGCGGGTAGAAGGCGGTGTAGCCGAGCATCGCCTTGAACTCGCTGTACGGCTGCGACAGCGTGACGGTGAAGGTCAGGTCGTCGACCTTCTTCAGCCCGCTGAGCGTCTCGGCCTTCGGGCTGTCGCCCTGGAGGTCGTCGTAGCCGGCGATCTTCTCGAAGAAGTAGCTGGAGTTCTGGCCGTTCGGCGCGTACGCGCCGTAGTTCCACGCGTCGATGTAGTTCTCGGCGGTGACCGCCTCGCCGTTGTGGAAGGTGTAGCCGTCCTTGAGCTTGATCGTCCAGGTGGTGTTGTCCTCGGACGTGATCGACTCGGCCGCCACCTCGTACGGCTTGTGGGCCTCGTCGTAGTCCACCAGCGGGCTGAACAGGGCGGAGAGCACCTGGGAGCCGCTTGTCTCGTTGGTGTTGGTCGGCACCAGGTGCTGCGGCTCGGCGATCTCGATCCGCACGGCCGCGTTGGGGTCGCTCTCGCCGGATCCACCGTCGCCGCCCGAGCCGCAGGCCACCAGGCCCAGGGTCACCGCGAGCGGGAGGGCGGTCCAGGCAGCGAGCCTACGAACACGCATCTAGCCTCCTCATCTCCATTACGCTGCGCAGTCGGGCCCGGCATTGGGTGACGCTGCGCAACGACCGGCAACGGTAGGTCGTGTGCCGCGACTCGGCAACGTAGCGGTTGCGAAGGGGTAACAGAACGCCACCCCCGCCTTGTCGGGCTGGTGTGCGCGTGCTACGAGAAGCGGCTGTTATGCCGCTCTGACGTGCGGAGATGCTATCGGCTTTGAATGCCGGCGATGCAATCCGGTCGCCTGGTCACCCGGCTGTCATGATCGCCGTAATGCGATCGTTCGTGCCTGGCTGTCCGGTCTCGCTGTGTGGCACTCCACAACTCGTCACGCTGGGTGACAAAGAACACCTCACGCAAAGTAATCTCACTGACTGGATGGGCGAGGTCGGCGAGGTCGGGGGAGCCGACGGCGACGGGCGTGAGACGATCTGCTCGTGACGGCGACGCTTCTGGATGGCAAGGCGACCGCGGCCGAGATCAAGGACGAGCTGCGGGCGCGGGTCAAGGCGCTGGCGGAACGGGGCACCGTGCCGGGGCTCGGCACGGTGCTGGTCGGGTCCGATCCCGGCTCCCAGGCGTACGTCAACGGCAAGCACCGGGACTGCGCCGAGGTCGGCATCGCCTCGATCCGCCGGGAGTTGCCGGCCGACGCCAGCCAGGAGCAGGTCGACCGGGTCCTCGCCGAGCTGAACGCGGACCCGGCCTGCCACGGCTACATCGTCCAACTGCCGTTGCCGGCGCACCTGGACACCCAGCGGGTGCTGGAACTGATCGACCCGGACAAGGACGCCGACGGCCTGCACCCGGTCAACCTGGGTCGGCTGGTGCTCGGCTACGACGGGCCCCTGCCGTGCACCCCGCGCGGCATCGTGGAGCTGCTCCGCCGGCACGACGTGCCGCTGCGGGGCGCCAACGTGGTGGTGGTGGGCCGGGGCAACACGGTAGGCCGACCGCTGGGGCTCCTGCTGACGCGGCGCAGCGAGAACGCCACCGTCACCCTCTGCCACACCGGCACCCTCGACCTGGCCGCGCACACCCGGGACGCGGACATCGTCATCGTGGCGGCCGGAGTGCCCGGCCTGCTCACCACGGACATGGTCGAGCCCGGTGCCGTCGTGGTCGACGTGGGCATCACCCGGGTGATCGGCCCGGACGGCAAGGGCCGCTACACCGGCGACGTGGATCCGCAGGTCGCCGAGGTGGCCGGCAAGCTGGTGCCGATGCCGGGCGGGGTCGGGCCGATGACCCGCGCCATGCTGCTCACCAACGTGGTGGAGCGGGCCGAACGCGGCTGAGCGCGCCACGGGCCGGTCACGCGCGTACCGCCGAACCCGGTCAAGAGCATCCTCCGTCCCGGGTACGAAAACCCCGGAGTGCTCATAACCGTCCGCCCCTGGACCGCTCGGTGCCAGGATGGCTGATACGGTCCGGAAAACCGACTGGTATCAGGGAGTGGGACGACCATGGGTAAGAAGGTCACTGTCGTCGGGGCCGGCTTCTACGGCTCCACCACCGCGCAGCGCCTGGCCGAGTACGACGTCTTCGACACCGTCGTGATCACCGACATCATCGAGGGCAAGCCCGCAGGCATCGCCCTCGACCTCAACCAGTCGCGTGCTGTGGAGGGCTTCGAGACCAAGGTCGTCGGCGTCACGACCGGTCCGAACGGTGAGGGCTACGAGAGCATCGAGGGCTCGGACGTGGTGGTCATCACCGCCGGTCTGCCGCGCAAGCCCGGGATGAGCCGGATGGACCTGCTGGAGACCAACGCCAAGATCGTGCGTCAGGTCGCCGAGAACGTGGCCAAGTACGCCCCGAACGCCGTCGTCATCGTGGTCTCCAACCCGCTCGACGAGATGACCGCGCTGGCCCAGATCGCGACCCAGTTCCCGCGTAACCGGGTGCTCGGCCAGGCCGGCATGCTGGACACCGCCCGGTTCACCAACTTCGTGGCGGAGGCGCTGGACGTACCGGTGAAGTCGGTACGCACCCTGACCCTCGGCTCGCACGGCGACACCATGGTTCCGGTGCCGTCCAAGAGCACGGTCGACGGCAAGCCGCTGCGCGAGGTCATGCCGGCCGAGCAGATCGAGGACCTGGTCGTGCGTACCCGCAACGGTGGCGCCGAGGTGGTGGCGCTGCTGAAGACGGGGTCGGCGTACTACGCCCCGTCGGCGGCGGCGGCCCGGATGGCGAAGGCCGTCGCGGAGGACTCCGGCGAGGTCATGCCGGTCTGCGCCTGGGTCGACGGCGAGTACGGCATCTCCGGGGTCTACCTCGGCGTGGAGGCCGAGATCGGCGCCCAGGGCGTCAAGCGCGTGGTGGAGACCGACCTCGACGCCGACGAGCTGGCCGCGCTCAAGGAGGCCGCCGAGGCCGTCCGCGCCAAGCAGGCCGACGTCGCCAACATGTGATTCCACTCCCTGCCGAGCGCCCCACGACTCGCGGTCGTGGGGCGCTCGGCGTTGCGCCCGGCCGGGGCACGGTCCGCGCCGCTGACCGCCTCCCGCTGGTGTGCGTCGGCCCCGGTGGGGTATTGCTTCGCCGGCCCACCCGTGGCGGTGCCTCCGGCCTGCCGGTACGGGCCGACCGGTGGGCGCGGCGTTCCTTGTCCGAGCCGATCCAGTACGCTCGTACTGCTTGAGCATGTCCCCTGAGAGGAGCGCCGGCCGATGGCGAAGATCAAGGTAAACAACCCGGTCGTGGAGCTCGACGGCGACGAGATGACCCGGATCATCTGGAAGCAGATCCGGGAGCAGCTGATCCTGCCCTACCTCGACGTCGACCTGCACTACTACGACCTCTCGATCCAGCACCGCGACGCGACCGACGACCAGGTCACCATCGACGCCGCCAATGCCATCAAGGAGCACGGCGTCGGCGTCAAGTGCGCCACCATCACCCCGGACGAGGCGCGGGTGGAGGAGTTCGGCCTGAAGAAGATGTGGCGGTCGCCGAACGGCACCATCCGCAACATCCTCGGCGGCGTCGTCTTCCGCGAGCCGATCATCATGTCCAACGTGCCGCGACTCGTCCCCGGCTGGACCAAGCCGATCATCATCGGCCGGCACGCTCACGGCGACCAGTACAAGGCCACCGACTTCGTGGTCCCCGGCCCGGGCACGGTGACCATCACCTACACGCCCGCCGACGGCTCGCAGCCGGTCGAGATGGAGGTCGCCAACTTCCCCGGCGGCGGCATCGCGATGGGCATGTACAACTTCGACGAGTCGATCCGGGACTTCGCCCGGGCCTCGTTCCGCTACGGCCTGGACCGTAACTACCCGGTCTACATGTCGACCAAGAACACCATCCTCAAGGCGTACGACGGCCGGTTCAAGGACATCTTCGCCGAGGTGTTCGAGAACGAGTTCAAGGCCGAGTTCGACGCCGCCGGCCTCACCTACGAGCACCGGCTCATCGACGACATGGTCGCCGCCGCGCTCAAGTGGGAGGGTGGCTACGTCTGGGCCTGCAAGAACTACGACGGTGACGTGCAGTCCGACACCGTGGCGCAGGGCTTCGGCTCGCTCGGCCTGATGACCTCGGTCCTGCTCTCGCCCGACGGGCGCACCGTCGAGGCCGAGGCCGCACACGGCACGGTCACCCGGCACTACCGGCAGTGGCAGAAGGGCGAGAAGACCTCGACCAACCCGATCGCCTCGATCTACGCCTGGACCCGTGGCCTGGCCCACCGGGGCAAGCTGGACGGCACCCCGGCGGTCACCGAGTTCGCCAACACCCTGGAGCAGGTCATCGTCGACACCGTCGAGAGCGGCCAGATGACCAAGGACCTCGCGCTGCTCATCTCGCGGGACGCTCCGTGGCAGACCACCGACGAGTTCATGAACACCCTCGACGAGAACCTGGCGCGTCGCCTCGCCGCCTGAGTCGGACCGGCACGGGCGGGCACCTCACGGCCACCCGCCCAGCCGTCGCCCGCGTGTGATGCGCCGTGGTCTCCGAGCCCGCCGGCCGAGTGCCGGCGGGCTCGGTGTCTCCGGTACGCGAACCAGCGGCGTGTCGTGCCGGGACGCGCCAGGTGGCGTCACTTCGCCCGGCGCGCCTCGTTGACCTGGGTGGACGAGATGCCAGTCCCGTCCTGGAAGGTTGACCGTCGCCACCGCGCGGCGCGCGTGCCCAGCAGCCAGCCTTCCCGGCTGTCGAGTACAGCCAGCCGTCCCTTCCCCGCGGGGGGCCCTGTCCCGGGCCCCCCGCGCCCTGCTGTCCGGGGTCGGCTTGCGCGGCTCCGCGTCACGCCGTGCGCAACAGCTCGGCGGCCCGCTCCGGCGCGATGTCGTTGATGAAGACCCCCATCGCCGACTCCGAGCCGGCCAGGTATTTCAGCTTGTCCGCCGCCCGCCGGACGCTGAACAGTTGCAGGTGCAGGAACCCCAGCTCGCGATCGACGCGTACCGGTGCCTGGTGCCAGGCGGCGATGTAGGGCATGGGCGAGTCGAACAACCTGTCGAAGCGGCGCAGCAGGTCCAGGTAGAGCGGTCCGAAGGCGTCGCGTTCCGGGTCGGTCAACGCCGGGATGTCGGGTACCACCCGATGCGGCGCGACGTGCACCTCGAACGGCCACCGGGCCGCCGCCGGGACGTACGCCGTCCAGTGTTGGTTGGTCGCCACCACCCGCTCGCCGCTGGCCCGCTCGGCGGCGAGCACGTCGGCGTAGAGGTTGCCGCCGGTGCGCTCGGCGTGCCGACGGGCCGCGCCCAGCAGCGACCGGGTGCGCGGCGTGACGAACGGGTACGCGTAGATCTGCCCGTGCGGGTGGTGCAGCGTCACCCCGATCTCCACGCCCCGGTTCTCGAAGCAGAACACCTGCTCGACACCGGGCAGCCCGCTGAGCACCGTGGTCCGGTCGGCCAGCGCGTCCAACACGGTACGTACCCGGCTCGGTGGCAGCGCGGCGAAGGAGGCGTCGTGATCGTCGGTGAAGCAGACCACCTCGCAGCGTCCCTGCCCCGGTCGGGCCGGGGTGAACGGGGTGATCGCCGCCGGCTCCGCGACCACCCGCTCGCTCAGCGCCGGGAACCGGTTCTCGAAGACCGCGACCGCGTATTCCGGGGCCGGGATCTCGCTGAACCGGTCCTCCGTCGAGGGACAGAGCGGGCACTGGTCGGCCGGCGGTAGGAAGGTCCTGGTCTGCCGATGCACCGCCAACGCCACCCACTCGTCGGTGAGCGGGTCGTAGCGCAGTTGGGAGGCGGGCGGGGGAGACGGCAACCGGCGTCGGTCCGGCTGGTCCCGGACGGCGTCGTCGCGCTCGTCGAAGTAGATCAGTTCGCGGCCGTCGGCCAGGGTGATCGCCGTACGCTTCATCGTCATGTCCCGTCTCGGGTCACCGGTACGACGATCAGCTCGCCGACCCGGTCGGTGAGCAGTTGTCGCGCCTGCGGTGTCAACCGGTCGTCGGTGATCAGCACGTCGGCCGTGCTCAGGTCGGTGATGGCCGAGATCCCGACCGTGCCCCACTTGGTGTGGTCGGCCAACACCACCAGCCGGTCCGCCGCCGTGACCAGCGCCCGGTTCGTCTCGGCCTCGGTCAGGTTCGGCGTGGTGAAACCGGTCCGTTCGGTGATCCCGTGCACGCCGAGGAAGAGCAGGTCCAGGTGCAGGGTGCGGACGGCGCCGACGGCCACCGGCCCGACCAGGGCGGCGGAGCGGGTGCGTACCCCGCCGGTCAGCACCACCGTCTGGTCGGCGCGGCCCCGCTCGTGCAGGATGTCGGCCACCGGCAGCGAGTTGGTCACCACGGTCAGGGCCGGCACGTCGACCAACTGCCGGGCCAACTCGGCGGTGGTGGTGCCGGCGGAGAGCGCGATCGCCGCCCCGGGCCGGACCAGCCGGGCGGCGTGCGCCGCGATCGCTGCCTTCTCGGCCTGCTGGCGCACCGACTTCGCCCGGAAACCCGGCTCGTCGGTGGCACCGGCGACGGTCGCGCCGCCGTGCACCTTGGCGAGCAGGCCACGCTCGTGCAGCAGATCGAGGTCGCGGCGGATGGTCATCTCGGAGACGCCGAACTCGGCGGCCAGGTCGCCGACGCGTACCCCGCCGGTCACGCGGACCCGGTCGAGGATCGCCGCGTGGCGCTGCTGCGCGAGCACCCGACCCCTCCCGCCTCACATGAGCGCACACCTTCTAACAGAAACAAACACTAGTGCTCAGGGTCGAACATCGCGAGCAGCGGGTGCCCGGATATCAGAGCGTGGGCAGGCGGGGCTCCACCCAACCGGTCTCGGTCAGCTGGTGCAGCACCCGCTGCACCGCTTCGTCGACGGTGAGATCCGTGGTGTCCAGCACCAGATCGGCGTCGGTCGGCTCCTCGTACGGGTCGTCGATGCCGGTCATCCCGGTGAGCAGCCCGGCCCGGGCGCGGGCGTACAGGCCCTTACGGTCGCGCTGCTCGCAGACCTCCAGCGGGGTGGCGACGTGCACCAACACGAACCCCACGCCCGCCGCGACCGCCATCTCCCGGGCAGCCGCCCGCGCGTGGGCGTACGGGGCGATCGGGCAGCAGATGGCGATCCCGCGGTGCCGGGCGATCTCGGCGGCGACCCAGCCGATCCGGCGCACGTTGGTGTCCCGGTCGGCCTTGCTGAAGCCCAACCCGGCGGTCAACTCGCGGCGCACCACGTCCCCGTCGAGCAGGGTGACCGTCCGATCGCCCGCCTCGCGCAGCGTGTCGGCGAGCCCCCGGGCGACGGTCGACTTGCCGGAACCGGAGAGCCCGGTCAGGAACACCACCAGGCCACGGTGCCGACGGGGCGGCCGGGCCCGGCTCAGTTCCTTCGCCACCGCCGGAGGGGTGTGCCACTCGGGCAGGGGGAAGCCTCGGTCCAGCAGATCGTCGATCTCCGCCTGGGTCAGCGCCAGCCGCCGGTTACGGGGCGGGATGTCGTCGCGCCAGCGCCACTGACCGTCCCGGTTGTCGTAGGCCAAGTCGCGGGGCACCAGCACCCGCAGCCCGGCCCCGGAGAGCATCTCGCCGGTGGAGAGCAGATGGGTGACGCCGTACGCGGCGGAGACCCGGGCCAACAGCAGGGCGTCGCTGATCTCGTCACGCCGCCGGGAGAACGGCACGGCGACCACCGTCGCCGGTGGCATCCGGTCCCGGGCGGCGAACACGCTGCGTACCAGCGCCTCCGGTGCGAGCCCACCGGTGCCGTCCTCGCTCACCGGGATCATGACCAGCAGGTGGGCGCTCAGGGTGCGTACCGCGTGCGCGATCTGGGCCAGTTGCGGCCGGTGCAGCGGGCGGTCGGCGACCACCCCGAGCACCCGGCCGGACGGCAGCAACGCCCGGATCTCCTCGGGCGTACGCCGCAACCGCCGGAACGGACCGTGCCCGCCGTCGCCCAGCCGCCGTACCGTCCCACCGACCCCGGCCACCGCGTCGCGGATCGGCCATGCGTCGGCCACCTCCAGGGCCGCCATCGGCGCGCCCTCACCGTCGGTGAGGACGAGCGTCCGACGCTCCGGGTCGGCGAGGTCGAGCTGCTGCACCAGCGTCGCGGGCACCTGGAGGGACACGGCGACCGGCCACGCAGTGCCGTCCACGAGCCGGCCCCGGCGGCTGACCGAGACCAGGTCGGCCCGGGTCATGAAGCCGGCCAACGGCGCGTACGCGCCGATCAGCAGCAGTTCGAGATCCGCGAGCTCACCGGGACGCGGCGTGTACGTCGGCGCGTTCCGCAGCACCTCGTCGGGCAGCACCCACCCGTTGCTCATCAGACCCCCAACTCCGGCGACCGGCACACAGTTTCGCAGCCGGTCGCCGATCGGTCGAGAGCGCCACCGGGACCGCCGGTGCCGCCGGTGCGGCCCACCGACCCCCGGGTGCCGCCCACCGACCCGCGAGTCGACCACCCGGCCTGGCCGAGTCGCTGCCGCACGGCGACCTTCAGCCGTTGCCACGGCCCGGTCCTCGGGGCCGGGGCAGCCGGCCTGGGCCGTGGTGGCCGCTTGTCGACGACCACGGGGCGAGCGCCGTCGGCGGCACACGACAGGGCCAGCGGCAGATTCGCGTCGACCTCGAACCCGGAACCGGTGAGCCGCGCCTTGAGGATCCAGTCGCCCTCGGTACGGCCACCGTCGAGGGTGCGGAAGTCGACCGTCGCCCGGCCCTGCCACATCAGCCGCAACCCGCCCCAGCGATGTGGTACTCGGTCCACCTCGAAACTCACCGGCTGGTAGAACTCGTCGCCGTCGGCGACCCGCCGGGCGACCACGTCGAGCCGGGCCCGGCGCAGCTCGTCGGTGGTCGCCAGCAACTCGTCCGAGCAGTCGACCAGCTCGGCGGGAATCTCCTCGACCGGTAGGGCCAGCAGCTCCCGACCGTCCGGGGTGCGGTCGTACGAGACGGGCCGGTCACCGACGCGGAGTCGGCCGCCGACCGTGACGGTCAACGTGTGGCCGGTCAGCTCGTACGCCTTGAGCCGGACCTTCGCCTGGATGCCCGCCTCCCACTCGGCGATGCGGAACAGATCCTCGATGCGTCCCCGTTCGGCCAGACCGGCGACGGTTCGTTCGAGCGTCGGCAGCCCGGCGGCCACCCCCGGCGCGAACCGCTCCCGGATGGTCCGCCCCACCTCCGCCGCCATCCGGTCGACCCAGTCGCGGGGCGCGTTGCGCAGCCGATCGCCGCGCAACCGGCGGACCATCTCGATCCGCAACCAGCGCTGGTGCAGCCGGTCCCGGAACGGTCCCGGCTCGGTGTGCGCGTCGACGATGTCGAGGACCTCCCGCAGGCTGCGGAAGTAACCCTCCGGTTCGATCCGAGCTGCGGTGAGGTTGCCGCCGCCCGGCCGCCGCGAGTGGTGATAGCAGGTGTAGTCGGACAGCACACAGGTGCGCTGGGACAGCAGGTAGGCCCGGGTGACCAGGTGATGATCCTCCAGCCGTTTGCGACCCTCCTCCGGGAACCGCAGGTCGTGCTCGATCAGGAAGGCCCGGCGGAACATCTTGTGGCAGGTGAGGCTCTCCATCAACGGCGCGTCGGCCAGCGTGGCGTCGGGCCGGTTGACCCGGAACAGGTCTCGGGGCACCGAACGACCGTGTCCGGCCATCCGGCCGATGGCGATGTCCGCGCCGTTGTCCACCGCGTACCCGTACAGCCGGGCCAGCGCCTCGTCGGCGAGCCAGTCGTCGTCGTCGACGAACTGGACGTACTCGCCGACCGCCCGCGCCATGCCCAGATTGCGCGGGCGCGACGGCCAACCGGAATGCTCGACGTGCAGCACGTGGAAGTGCGGATGGGTGGCGGCCAAGGCGTCGAGCCGGGCCGGGGTGGCGTCGGTGGAACCGTCGTCGACGAAGATCACCTCGAACTCGGTCGCCGGCATCGACTGACGCAGCAGCGACGCGACGAGCCGGTCCAGACCGTCGCCGGGGTTGTACGTCGGCACCACCACGCTCACCCTGAGGGCCCCAGCGGTCATGGCTCTCCCGTCACCCGGCGTACCGCCGCACCGGGCGGACGGTGAGATCCATTGTGTAACACGGGATCCGGCCCTGCGGGGACAGACTGTCCGCCGCGCCCGGTCGACCGGCCGCCGACCACCCTAGGGGGCGCGGGTGCGTCGGGATCAGGGGAAACGGGGGTTGGTTCCGGAGCGCGGTGGATCGCCCGGCGGCCCTACGCTGACCACGTGACACTGATCGCAACCGAGTCGTTGACGAAGGTCTACGGCGGCGAGGTCACCGCACTGTCCGATCTGACGGTCGCGGTGGAACCAGGGATCGTCGGTCTGGTCGGCGCCAACGGCGCCGGCAAGTCGACCCTGATCAAGCTGCTGCTCGGCCTGCTCACACCCACCCGCGGCCGGATACAGGTGCTGGGACTGGACCCGACCGCCGACCCGGCGGCCGTACGGGCCCGGGTCGGCTACATGCCGGAGCACGACTGCCTGCCGCCCGACCTCTCCGCCGCCGAACTGGTCACCCACCTGGGTCGGATCAGCGGCCTACCCCGCACCGTCGCCCGGGAACGTGCCTCCGAGGCGCTGCGCCACGTGGGCCTGCACGAGGAGCGCCACCGGCCGGTGGGCGGCTACTCCACCGGCATGAAACAGCGGGTCAAGCTCGCCCAGGCGTTGGTGCACGACCCCGACCTGTTGCTGCTCGACGAACCCACCAACGGGCTCGACCCGGCCGGTCGGGACGCCATGCTCGCGCTGGTGCAGCGGATCGGCACCGAGTTCGGCATCTCCGTACTGGTCTGCTCGCACCTGCTCGGCGAGGTCGAGCGGATCTGCGACACCCTGGTCGCGATTGAGGGCGGGCGGCTGCTGCGGGCCGACCACATCGCCGCCATGACCTCCGCGACCGACGTGCTCGCGGTCGAGGTCAGCGAGGGCACCGAGGAACTGGCCGCCCGGCTGGCCGCGCTCAACCTGCCGGTGGGCCGGGAGGGCAGGCTGCTGCTGGTGCCGCTGGCCGACCAACGCACCTACGACCTGATCCTCGGTGCGGTGGCCGAGCTGGACCTGCCGCTGCACCGGCTGGACCAGCGTCGGCACCGGGTGGCCGAACTCTTCGCCCGGAGGGAGAACAGCCATGTCTGAGCCGACCGGCGTCATCCACGACATCGGCTACCAGCGCTACACCGGCCCCCGCCTCGGCCGCCGGCACGTCTTCGGCGCGATGTACATCCACGGCGTACGGACCGCCTTCGGGCTGGGGCGCAGCGCCAAAGCCAAGATCTTCCCCTGGCTGGTGGTCGGCATCGTGCTGATGGTGGCCGCCGCAGTGACCGCGATCCGTAGCCAGATCGGTGAAGTGGTCATGACGTACGCCCAGTTCGCCGACGCGATGAGCTGGCTGGTCATCTTCTTCGTCGCGGTGGCCGCGCCCGAGCTGGTCTCCCGGGACCTGCGCTCCGGTGTCCTGCCGCTGTACTTCTCCCGGCCCGTGCCGCAGGCCGACTACCCGCTGGCCAAGCTGCTCGCGCTCATCACCGCACTGTTCCTGCTGCTCGGCGCGCCGCAGCTGCTGATGTTCCTCGGCGGGGCGTTCACCGCCGACGGCATGGGCGCGGTCTGGGACGAACTGCTCGACCTGCTGCCGGGGTTGCTCTACGCCGGGCTGTGGGCAGTGGTCTTCGCCTCGGTCGGCCTGCTGGTCGCCTCGATGACCGGCAAGCGCGCCTTCGCCGCCGGTGGGATCGTCGCCGTGTTCCTGATGACCACGCCGATCGTCGGCATCCTGTCGGTGCTGCCCTCGCAGGCGGCGAACCAGCTGTCCGGCATCGCCTCGCCGCCCACCCTGGTGCAAGGGGTCGGCATCTGGGCGATGCGCGACCTGTTGATCACCGACCTCGCCGAGGGTGCCGGCCCCGACCTCGGACCCTACGGCCCGGTGTACGCGCTGGCCGCCGTCGCGCTGGTGGCGGGCTGCGTCGCCCTGCTGCTGGCCCGCTACAAGAAGGTGGCCGCACGATGACCACGACGAACACCACCGCACCGACGGCCACCACCAGCACCCTCGACCTCGCCGGGGTCTCCCGCTGGTACGGCAACGTGGTCGCGGTCAACAACGTGAGCATGAGCCTCGGGCCCGGGGTGACCGGGTTGCTCGGCCCGAACGGCGCGGGCAAGACCACCCTGCTGCACATGATGGCCGGGTTCCTCGCCCCGTCCCGGGGTCGGGTGACGCTGGACGGTCGGCCGACCTGGCGCAACCCGGAGGTCTACCGGCGGCTCGGTCTGGTCAGCGAGCGGGAGGCGGTGCACAGCTTCCTCACCGCCTACGAGTTCGTGCTGGCCACCGCGAAGCTGCACCGGCTGCCCGACCCGCAGGCCGCGGCCCGCCGCGCCATCGACCTGGTCGAGATGGCCGACGCCCAGGACCGCCGCATCGGCACGTACTCCAAGGGCATGCGGCAGCGCACCCGGGTGGCGGCGGCGCTGGTGCACGACCCGCAGGTGCTGCTGCTCGACGAGCCGTTCAACGGCATGGACCCGCGTCAGCGGTTGCACATGATGGAGCTGCTGCACGCCCTCGGCGACGAGGGCCGCACGATCCTGTTCAGCTCGCACATCCTGGAGGAGGTCGAGCAGGTCTCCGGCACCGTCCAGGTGATGGTCGCCGGTCGGCTCGCCGCCTCCGGTGACTTCCGGACCATCCGGCGGCTGATGACCAACCGGCCGCACGTCTTCGCCATCCGCTCCACCGACGACCGGGCGCTGGCCGTCGCGCTGATGGCCGAGGCATCCGTCACCGGCGTCGAGTTGGGTCGCGACGGCCTGACCGTGCGGGCCGGTGACTACGGTGCCTTCACCCGGGTGCTGCCGAAGATCGCCCTGGCCCGCGGCGTACGGGTTCGGCACCTGATACCCGAGGACGAATCCCTGGAGAGCGTCTTCTCCTACCTGGTGGAGGCCTGATGTCCACTGTCACCTGGATCACCGCGCGCGGCCTGTTCGGGCGTCGCCGGTTCCTACTGCTGCTCCCGCTGCCACTACTGCTGGTGGGCCTGGCCGTCCTCGCCCGAGGGCTGGCAGTGGCACCCGCCGACTGGGGGCCGCCGGTGCTGGTCGGCCTCGGGCTGGCCGTGGTGCTCCCAGTGGTCGCCCTGATCGTCGGCACCGGGGTGCTCGGTGCCGAGATCGACGACGGCACGGTGGTGCACGTGCTCACCACGCCACTGCCGCGCTGGCAGATCGTGCTGCCGAAGCTGGCCGTCGCGGCCGGTGTCACGGCGGTCACCGTCGCCGTCCCGCTGTTCGCCGCCGGTTTGCTGGCCGACTCGGCACGCCTCGGCCTGTCGCTGGCGGTCGCTGCGTCGGCCGGTGCGCTGGCCTACTCGGCGCTGTTCGTGGCGGCCAGCCTGCTCACCCGACGGCCGGTGCTGCTCGGTCTGGTCTACGTGCTGATCTGGGAGGGACTGCTCAGCAACGTGATCGGCGGCACCCGGGTGCTCTCGATCCAGCACTACGTGATCGCCCTGGCGGACCGGCTCGCCCCGACCGACCTGCTCGGCACCAGCGTCACCGCACCGGTGGCGGCGGTGATGACCGCGTTGATCATTGTCGGCGCCACCCTGCTCGCCATCGACCGCCTCCGCTCCTTCTCGGTAGCCGGCGAAACCAGCTGAGATGCAAGGAAGGGCACCTTATTAACGCCTCCGGTAGAGGAAGGGCCCCTTGTTAACAAGCCGGCGGCTTAGCCTGCTCGGCCCGGGGTTAATAAGGTGCCCTTCCTCTACACCAGACGTTAATAAGGTGCCCTTCCTTGCGCTCCGTCAGAAGGCGCAGGCGATGACCAGTTCGGCGGTGCGATCGGGGAGCAGGTCGAGCTTGCCGATGCGCCCGGCCGCGCGCAGGTCGTCGAGGACCAGGGTGAGCTGGTCGAGCAGGTCGGCCGGGCCGAGCGCCTCGGCCAGCGGCACCTCCGCCCGCATCGACAGCTTCCGCTCCGACTTGGCCCGCCGGACCTGTCCCAACGCGTCGGCGGCGAGCCGCAGCAGGTGCGGATCACCGTCGCCCTGGACGGCGCGACCCACCTCGTACGTGGTCGGCCACGGTGCGCGGTGCACCGAACCGTACCGCCACCACGACCAGACCTCCTCGGTCACGAACGGCAACACCGGCGCGAACAGCCGCAACTGCACCGACAGCGCACACGCCAACGCGGCCCGCGCCGAGTCGGCCGCCGCCCCGCTGCCGTAGGCGCGTTCCTTCACCAACTCGATGTAGTCGTCGCAGAACCGCCAGAAGAACGACTCGGTGGCCTGGAGCGCCGCCGTGTGGTCGTACTCCTCGAACGCCGCCGTCGCGGCCGTCACCACCTCGGAGAGTTCGGCGAGCATGGCCCGGTCCAGTGGTTCGGTCGCCGGGGCGCGCAGCGCGTCGGCGGCACCCAGCCCGAGCGCGAACTTCGACGCGTTGAGCAGCTTGGTGGCCAGCCGTCGGCCGATCCGGATCTGCGCCGGGTCGAAGGCCAGGTCGGTGCCGGGCTTGCCGCTGGCCGCCCAGTACCGCACCGCGTCCGAGCCGTGCTGTTCCAGCAGCGCCATCGGGGTGACCACGTTGCCCACGGACTTCGACATCTTCTTGCGGTCCGGGTCGAGGATCCAACCGGACAGCTCCGCCGTCCGCCAGGGCAACTCGCCGTGCTCCAGGTGTGCCCGGACCACGGTGGCGAACAGCCAGGTACGGATGATGTCGTGGCCCTGCGGACGCAGGTCCATCGGAAACACCTGCGCGAACAACTCCGGGTCACGTTCCCAGCCACCGGCGATCTGCGGGGTCAGCGACGAGGTGGCCCAGGTGTCCAGCACGTCCGGGTCGCCGACGAAGCCGCCCGGCACCCCACGACGCGACTCGTCGTACCCGGGCGGGGCGTCCTCGGCCGGGTCGATCGGCAGCGCGGACTCCTCCGGTACGAGAGGCTGGCTCCAGTCCGGCTCACCGGCGTCGTCGAGCCGGTACCACACCGGCACCGGCACCCCGAAGTAGCGTTGCCGGCTGACCAACCAGTCGCCGGTCAGGCCGCCCGCCCAGTGCTCGTAGCGGTGCCGCATGTGCTCCGGCACCCAGCGCAGTTCCCGGCCCCGGGCCAGCAGTTCCGCCCGTAACTGCGGGTCACGGCCGCCGTTGCGCAGATACCACTGCCGGGTCGAGACGATCTCCAGGGGACGGTCGCCCCGCTCGTAGAACTTGACCGCGTGCGTGATCGGGCGTGGCTCGCCGACCAGGTCACCCGCCTCGGTCAGCTGCGCCACCACCGTCCGCCGGGCGCCGTTGACGGTCTGCCCGGCCAGCGCCGCGTACGGCTGTGCGGGCACCCCCGCCGGTGGCTCCGGCAGCAGCCGGCCGTCCCGGCCGATCACCACCCGCGTCGCCAGGGACAACTCCCGCCACCAGGTCACGTCGGTCAGGTCACCGAAGGTGCAGACCATCGCGATGCCGGTGCCCTTGGCCGGCTCCGCCAGCGGGTGCGCGCGCACCGGCACCTCCACCCCGAACACGGGGGTACGCACACAGCCGCCGACCAGGTCCGCGTACCGCTCGTCGTCGGGGTGACAGACCAGCGCGACGCAGGCCGGCAGCAACTCCGGTCGGGTGGTGTCGATCAGCACCTCCCGCCCGTCGGGCGCGTGGAAACGCAACCGGTGGTACGCCCCGGGGCGTTCCCGGTCCTCCAACTCGGCCTGCGCCACGGCGGTGGCGAACCCGACGTCCCACAGCGTCGGCGCCTCGGCCTGGTACGCCTCGCCTCGGGCCAGGTTGCGCAGGAACGCCCGCTGCGAGGTGGCCCGGGCCGTCGGTCCGATGGTGGTGTACATCAACGACCAGTCCACCGACAGGCCGAGCCGCCGCCACAACGCCTCGAAGACCTGCTCGTCGGCAGCGGTCAACCGCTCGCACAGCTCGATGAAGTTGCGTCGGGAGATCGGTTTCGGGTTCTTCCGGGCGGCGTCGTCCACCGGATCGGCTGCCGGCGCCCAGTCCGGGTCGTACGGCAGGGAAGGATCACAGCGCACCCCGTAGACGTTCTGCACCCGGCGTTCGGTGGGCAGGCCGTTATCGTCCCAACCGATCGGGTAGAAGACCGCCCGGCCACGCATCCGCTGGAACCGGGCGATCAGATCGGTGTGGGTGTACGAGAAGACGTGCCCCATGTGCAGCTCACCCGATACGGTCGGCGGCGGGGTGTCGATCGCGTACACGTCCGACCTGCGACCACCGGGGGAGGTCGTGCCGCCTACCCGCGTCGTCGGCCGATCGCGGTCGAAGGCGTACGTGCCGTCCTCCTGCCAGCGGCGCGACCAGGTCTCCTCCAGCCCGTCCAGGATCGGGCGTTCGGGGACACCGGTGCGGGCCGTCCTCGCCGTATCGGTCATCCGCCGATCGTAGGCACCGGCACCCTGGCGGGCACGCCGAATATCCGGTCAGGAACACGCACTTCAGAGCAGCGAGTCGCGCCATTGGCGGTGCAGGTCGGCGTAGCGACCACCGCTCGCGATCAGTTCGGCGGGCGGGCCGTCCTCGACGATCCGACCCCGGTCGAGGACCAGCACCCGGTCGGCGGACGCCACCGTGGAGAGCCGGTGCGCGATCACCAGGGCGGTCCGGTCCCGCAGGATGCTGCCGAGGGCGTGCTGCACCAGCCGTTCGGTCGGCACGTCCAGCGACGAGGTGGCCTCGTCGAGGATCAGCACCGCCGGATCGGCCAGGAACGCCCGCGCGAAGGCGACCAACTGACGCTGTCCGGCGGAGAGGCGACCACCGCGCCGGTGCACCTGTGTGGCGTACCCGTCGGGCAGCGCCGAGATGAAGTCGTGCGCGCCGATCGCCCGGGCGGCGGCCTGCACGGCGGCGTCGTCGGCGTCCGGGCGGCCGAACCGGATGTTGTCCGCCACGGTGCCGCCGTACAGGTGGGTCTCCTGGGTCACCAGCACCATCGCCCGGCGCAGGTCCGCGTCGGCGACCTCGCGCAGGTCCACCCCGTCGAGCGTGATCGTGCCGGTGTCCGGGTCGTGGAACCGGGCCAGCAGCTTGGCGACGGTGGACTTACCGGCACCGGTCGGCCCGATCAGGGCCACCGTCTGCCCGGCGGGAATGGTGAGGTCCAGCCCGGTGAGGATCGGCGAGTCGGCGCGGTACCCGAACGACACCGCGTGGAAGTGGACCGCACCGCGGTCCGGGCCGTCGGGCAGCCGCACGGGCCGGGTCGGCTCGGGGACCGACGGCCGCTCGTCGAGCACCCCGGCGAGTTTCTCCAGCGCCGCCGTGGCCGACTGGAGCGAGTTGTAGAACTGGCTGAGTTCCTGCATCGGCTCGAAGAACCGGCGCAGGTAGAGCAGGAAGGCGGCCAGCACGCCGACGCCCGTCTCGCCGCCCAGCACCCGGGCACCGCCGTAGCAGAGCACCACCGCCACAGTGACGTTGCCGATCAGCTTGATGCCCGGCGCGTACGTCGCGATCAGGCGGTAGGCGTCCCGGCTGGCACGCCGGTAGTCGTCGTTGAGCGAGTCGAAGATGTGCTGGTTGCGTGCCTGGCGACGGTACGCCTGAACCGCCCTGATGCCCCGCATCGACTCGACGAAGTGGACGATGACCAGCGCCACCGCCTCCCGGGTGCGCCGATACGCGGCGGCCGAGGCGCGGGCGAACCAGCGGGACAACCAGAACAGCAGCGGGAAGGCGAGCAGCGTCACCGAGGCCAGCGGCAGGTCCAACCAGAGCAGGATGCCGGCCACCGAGACGATCGTCAGGGCGGCCATCACCAGACTCTCGACGCCCCCGTCGACCAGCTCGGCGATCGAGTCGATGTCACTGGTCAGCCGCGAGATCATCCGACCCGACGTGTAGCGCTCGTGGAACGCCACCGGCAGGTGCAGGAAGTGCGCGTACACCCGTCGGCGCAGGTCGAGCAGGACGGCCTGGCCGATCCGGGCGGAGAGGGTGAGGAAGCCACGCCGGGCCGCGTACTCGACGCCCGCCGCAGCGGCGAAGGCCACGGCCACGCCGATCAGCGGGCCGGGCTCGCCGGCCCGGAGCGGCTCGATGGCCCGGTCGATGCCGAGCATCACCAGGTACGGCCCGGACATGGCCGCGGCGTTCTGGGTCAACAGCAGCGCGACCGCACCGCCCAGCCGGGCCCGGTGCGGGCGTAGCACGTCCGCCAGCAGTGCCCGGCTGCGGACGCGGAGCCGAGCCACCGCCGCCGGGTCGCTGTCCTCGGCGAGACTGCGGTCGGCGTGCGGATCCGGTGCCACCCCCCGCCAGTGGGCCGGGTTCGCCTCGGACGGCGGATCCGGCACCGCCGAGGCGGCGGTCACGAGCGCACCAGGGAGGAGCCGCCCGACGTCGGACCGGTCCCGGAGCGTGCGATCGGCGGTTCGGCCGGTTCGGCCGGTTCGGCGGAGAGCAGGCCACGGTACGCGGGCACGGTGGCGAGCAGCTCGGTGTGGGTACCGACAGCGGTGATCCGGCCGTGCTCCAGTAACGCCACCCGGTCGGCCAGCGCGATGGTGGAGGGACGGTGCACCACCAGCAGCGCGGTGGTGTTCCGCAGCACCCGCTTGAGCGCCTCCTCCACCAGCGCCTCGGTGTGCACGTCGAGCGCGGAGAGCGGGTCGTCGAGGACGAGCACGGCGGGGCGGATCAACACCGCTCGGGCGAGGGCGAGCCGTTGCCGCTGGCCGCCGGAGAGCGACAGGCCCTGCTCACCGAGTCGGGTACGCAGTCCCCACGGCAGGTCGTACGCGAATTCGGCCTGGGCCAGTGCCAGGGCGGCGCGGACCTCGTCCTCGCTGGCGTCGGATCGGCCCAGGGTGAGGTTCTCCCACACCGACATGGAGAACAGTGTCGGCTCCTCGAAGGCGAAACCGACCAGGCCGCGAAGTGAGGCCAACCGCAGGTCGCGCAGGTCGTGCCCGTCGAGGGTGATGCGCCCGGTGCTGACCTCGTGCAGCCGGGGCACCAGGGACAACAGGGTGCTCTTGCCGCTGCCGGTGGCACCGACCACGGCCAGGGTCTCGCCCGGCTCGACGGTGAGGTCGAGCCCGCGCAGCACCGGGAGGGCGTTGCCCGGATAGCGGAAACCCACCCCCTCGAAGCGGAGTCGACCGCGTACCGCCGAGCGGGCCAGCGCGATGGCGACCGGCCGGTCCACGATGGCCGGGCGGCTGTCCAGCACGTCCTGGATCCGGTCGGCGGCGGTGGCCGCCTCCTGCCCGTTGGCGATGATCCAGCCCAGTGACTGCACCGGCCAGATGAGCATCAACTGAAGGCTGACGAAGGCGATGAGCTGGCCGATGGTGAGCCGGCCGTCGGCGACCGCGGCGGCACCGGCCACCAGGACCACGCCCAGGGTCAGGTTCGGCACCAGACCGAGCAGCGCGGAGGTGCGGGCGAGCAGCCGTCCCTTGCCGATCCCGATGTCGTGCAACGCTTCGGTGTCGGCCGCGAACCGGGCGGCCAGTTGCGGTCCCCGCCCGTACGCTTTCATCGTGCGCAGGCCCTGCGCGGTCTCCTCGACCAGGGTGGCCACGTCACCCTGCTGGTCCTGCATGCGGCGGGACGCGACGTGATAGTGCCGGCCGAAGCGGCGGGCGATCAGGAAGAGCGGCACCGCGCTGGCCGCCACCAGCAGGCCGAGCGCGGGATGCAGCCGGATCAGCAGCACCACCACGGCCAGGTAGGTGACCAGGTTCAGGATGAGGAAGAACAGGCCGAAGGAGAGGAACCGGCGCAGCACCGACAGGTCGCTGGTGATCCGGGAGAGCAGCTGCCCGGACGGCCACCGGTCGTGGAACCCGGCCGACAGTCGTTGCAGGTGGGCGTAGACGTCGGTGCGGATGGCCGCCTCCATCGCCACCGAGGACGACGACTGCATCCAACGCCGAATGAAGATGAGCACCGCTTCGGCCAGCCCGAGCAGCAAC
Source organism: Micromonospora sp. DT48 (assembly GCF_049844495.1). Taxonomy (NCBI): domain Bacteria; kingdom Bacillati; phylum Actinomycetota; class Actinomycetes; order Micromonosporales; family Micromonosporaceae; genus Micromonospora; species Micromonospora sp. DT48. Next base: position 70,935 of record NZ_JBNCLE010000002.1, on the reverse strand, counting down.
GCCAGCCCGGCCAGCAGGAAGAGCCCGGTCAGGTCACGCCGGGCCACCGGCCCGTCGACGACCCGTTGCGCCACCAGGGGGACAGCGAGGCCGGCGGCGGTGGAGGTCAGCCCGGCGAGCATCAACCAACCGAACTCGGCCAGGTGCGGGCGTAGGTAGCGGCGCAGGCGCCAGAGGTTGCGCAGGGGATGTCGACGGATCTCGCCCCGGTCGGCCGGGCCGCCGCCGCTCCCCGCAGCCACTATCCGACGGTAGCCGCATTTGGCTGCGCCGCCGCTGTCAGCTTGCCGTCAGCTCCCGCTGGGCGTCCGTACTCCTCCGGTCGCTCCTGACGCCGCGTGGCCGTCAAGCTCGACCCCTGTCTCCCCCTCACCCCCTTTGCTCTGCTTCAACCCACGCAACGGTCACCCTCTGTGCCGGGTGGCGGCTTTGTGATTGGCGCGCCGCCGGCGCGATGGCGCTGGTCACCGGCTGGTGCGTGGAGTGAAGCAGAGCAAAGCGTGCGGTTGGGGCATGGTCACCCGGCAGGCGTCCGGCGGCGGTCGTCGCACACCGTGACGGTTACCCAGTGTGACATTTCTAGCCGAGGTGTTCGTGGTCGAGGAGCCAGCGTTTCACCGGCAGCCCCCAGCGGTAGCCGCCGAGCGTGCCGTCGGTGCGCAGCACCCGGTGGCAGGGGACGAAGAGCGCCGCGGCATTGCGGGCGCAGGCCGCCGCGGCGGCGCGTACCGCCATGGGTCGGCCGGCCAGCGCGGCGTACCCGGTGTAGGTGACCGGCGCACCCGGTTTGACGTCGCGCAGCACCCGCCAGGCGTGTGCCATGAACGCTCCGCCGGTGTGCTGTTCGACCGGGACGTCGTCGATCGCGACCAGATCACCGGCGAGGTACGCGGCGACCGCCGCGGTGACCGGGCCGAGATCCGGCCGCTGTCGCGGCTCGCCGCGCAGGCTCGGGTGCACCAGGGGCAGCAGGGTCGCCGGGTCCGTGGTGAAACCCGACGCCCGTACCGCGCCGTCCGGACCGACCAGGACGGCGAACGGTCCGACAGGCGTGTCGACGACCGCGCTGTCGATCGAGCTGATCGTGCTGTTCATGCTGACCTCCAAAGGCGGATCACGGCGTACGACCGCCAGGGGCGCCAGCGGGCCGCGTACTCGTCAAGGGTTCTGGGATCGTCCGTAAGTCCCGAGGCGGCGGCTCCCCGGCGGACCGCGAGGTCGGTGGGGAGGAACGTGTCGGGGTCGCCGAGCGTGCGCATTGCCACATAGCCGGCCGTCCAGGCGCCGATGCCCGGGATCTCGGTCAGCCGCCGCACCGTCTCCGCCCGGTCCCCGCCCGGCTCCAGGTCGATCTCGCCCGCCGCGACCGCCCGCGCCACCGCCCGGATCGTCTCGCGTCGACCCGCCGGCATCCGGAACCCCGAATCCGGCACCTCAAGCACCTCCTCGGCGGTGGGGAATCCGGACAGTGTGCCGTTGCCCGGCTCACCGTGGGCCTCGCGGAGCAGGTGCCTGAGCGTGGTGCGGGCGGAGGCCAGCGACACCTGCTGGGTGGCGATGGCGCGGACGGCGATCTCGAAGCCGTCCACCGCGCGGGGTACGCGTACCCCCGGCTCCGCCGCCACGGAGGCGGCCAGCGCGGGGTCGTCGGCGAGCGTGTCGTCGACGGCGACCGGGTCCGCGTCCAGGTCGAACAGGCGTCGGCACCGGGCCACGGCGGGAGCCAGGTCGCGTAGGTCGGTCAGGCGCAGCGTCGCCGCCACGTGACCGACCGCCGGGGTGAGCGTGGCCTCGCCGGGGCCGTGCGGCAACCGCAGACCCCGGCGGTACGCCCCGTCGACCACCTCGTCGACCCCGGGCAGCGTCCGGCGGGCGAAGAAGTCGAGCAACGCGGCGGCATGCAGCGGCGGACGGTACGCCAGCCGCAGGGTGACCGTGCCCGCACCACCGACCGCAGCGTCCTTACCGGCCCGTAGTTGCGACGGCGCGGCCCCGTACACCGCGCGTACGGTGTCGTTGAACTGCCGGACGCTGCCGAACCCGGCGGCGAACGCGATCTCGGCCAGGCCCAGCCCGGTCGTCTCGATCAGGGTGCGGGCGGTCTGCGCCCGCTGCGCCCGGGCCAGTGACAGCGGTCCCGCGCCGAGTTCCGCCCGCAGCATCCGGTGCAGGTGCCGCTCGGTGTAGCCGAGTCGGGCGGCCAGCCCGGGCACCCCGTCGCGGTCGACCACGCCGTCGGCGATCAGCCGCATCGCCCGGCCCACCACGTCGGCCCGTACGTCCCACTGCGGTGAGCCGGGGGAGGCGTCCGGGCGACAGCGGCGGCAGGCGCGCAACCCGGCCCGCTGGGCCGCCGCCGACGACGGGAAGAAACGGACGTTGCGCCGCTTCGGCGTCACCGCCGGACAGGACGGCCGGCAGTAGATCCCGGTCGAGGTCACGCCGGTGTAGAACCAGCCGTCGAATCGCTGGTCACGGCTGTCGACGGCCCGGTAACACCGCTCGAAGTCCAACTCCACGCCACCGATGATGCGCCTGCGCACACCCGTCCGGCTCGCGGAAATCGGACCACACCGTGGTGCCGAGCGGCACGCGGAATTGTCGGTTGTCGTGGGTAGCGTGCGGCCACCAACTCCAGAAGGGTGCGGCAATGGTTAGCGTGGCGGGTCGGGCGACGTCGAGGCACGAGCACCCACCGCTCGACCCGACAGTGGTCCAACGCTTCTACGACCGGATGCGTGCCGTCGCCCCCGCCGCGGTCGGCGCCATCGAGCGGGACCGCGCCGACGACCCGGGGCGTGCCTTCAGCGACACCGCCTGCGGTCGGCTGGTCGGGTCGCTCGACCAGGACGGGGTTCGCGCGCTCGGGATGTGGGTGCACCACTGGTGCATGCGCTTCTACGACGACGACACCCGGGCGGCGCTGCGGCTGCTCCGGGAGATCGCCGCCCGCCCGCGGCTCGGCTGGACCGCCGACGAGGTGCACTGGATGCTCGGCGAGTCGCAGCAGGCGGGCCCCGCCGCCGACGCCCGGTTCACGCTGCCGCTGGCCGCTGCGGCCGAACTCGCCCCGGACGCGCTGCGGGTCGATCTGCTGGTGCCGCAGCAACGGCGGCCCCGGCACGACCGGTGACACCCGCCTACCTGTCGGTGGCCCGGCGGTAACCGCGTAAGCTGGCTCGTCGTGAGTCTCACCATCGGCATCGTCGGCCTGCCCAACGTCGGCAAGAGCACCCTGTTCAACGCGCTGACCAAGAACGACGTGCTCGCCGCGAACTACCCGTTCGCCACCATCGAGCCCAACGTCGGCGTGGTCGGGCTGCCCGACGAACGGCTGGACAAGCTCGCCGAGATCTTCGGTTCGCAGAAGGTGATCCCCGCCCCGGTGTCGTTCGTCGACATCGCTGGTCTGGTGCGTGGCGCCTCCAAGGGGCAGGGGCGGGGCAACGCCTTCCTGGCCAACATCCGGGACGCCTCGGCGATCTGCCAGGTGGTGCGAGCCTTCTCCGACCCGAACGTGGTGCACGTCGACGGCAAGGTCTCCCCGGCCGACGACATCGAGACGATCAACACCGAGTTGATCCTGGCCGACCTCCAGACGCTGGAGAAGGCGCTGCCCCGGTTGGAGAAGGAGGCCAAGCTCCGCAAGGACCGGGCCGCCGCGGTGGACGCCGCCCGCAAGGCCGTCGAGGTCCTCGACGGGGGCACCACCCTCTACGTCGGTGCGGCGGCAGCCGGCGTCGAGTTGGCGCACCTGCGTGAGCTGCACCTGCTCACCACCAAGCCGTTCCTCTACGTCTTCAACGTCGACGAGGCGGAGCTGAACAACGCCGAGTTCCTTGCCGAACTGCGCGCACTGGTGGCACCGGCCGAGGCGGTCTTCATGGACGCCAAGATCGAATCCGAGCTGGTGGACCTGCCCGAGGAGGAGGCCCGGGAGCTGCTGGAGTCGATCGGGCAGTCCGAGCCGGGGCTGGACCAGTTGGTCCGGGTCGGCTTCCGGACGCTCGGCCTCCAGACGTACCTCACTGCCGGGCCCAAGGAAGCACGGGCCTGGACCGTGCCGGTCGGCGCGACCGCACCGGAGGCCGCCGGGGTGATCCACTCCGACTTCCAGCGCGGCTTCATCAAGGCCGAGGTCGTCTCCTACCTCGACCTGGTCGAGGCCGGCTCGATGGCGGCGGCCAAGGCGGCGGGCAAGGTCCGCATCGAGGGCAAGGAGTACGTGATGCAGGACGGCGACGTCGTCGAGTTCCGTTTCAACGTCTGAGTCCCGCGCACCAGGTCGAACAGGGTGTGGACGGTCGGCTCAGCTGCTGATGTAGTGCAGGATCACGTTGTGCACATGGTGGCTCTTCTGGTCGCCCCGGAACTCCACCTCATAGGTCTGCGCGCCGACGTGGATGGCGATCGCGCCGGTGGAGAAGAAGGACCCGCCCCATGACTTGTTGCTGACCACGCTCACGCTGGTGATCTTCGAGTACGGGATGCTGGTGATCGCGTACTTCTTGCCGATGAACGAGCGGTCCTGGATGATCACCCGCCGGTCGGTCAGCCCGATGAACCCGGTGCCGGTGCCGACGGCGTCGTACACGGCGATGATCTGTTCCCCGTCGAGCAGGCCGCTCTGGATCTGCTGGAACTGCTCCTTGCGGTCATACGTCGCGTTCGTCATGTACGCCACGGTAGGTGGTCGATGCCACCAATCAAGATCGGCCTAGCCTGCCTGTTTGCTCGCGACGAGGCGCTCGACCCCGTCGATGATCATGCGCAGGCCGAAGCTGTACGCCCGGTCGGGGTCGATCGCGGCGTCGTACTCGGCACCGGCCGCGTTGCCGATCCGGGCGGCGTGGGGGTACCGCTCCGGGCTGATCAGGGCGGCGAGCAGCGGACCGGCGGTGTCCCACCACTCACGATCGTCGCGCCCGGTGGCCTGGGCGGTCTCCGCGACCCCGAGGGAGAGCCGAGCTGACGACCTGACGTGATCGAGGACCAGGGTGAGCACCTGGTCGATCTCGACGTCGCTGAGCCCGATGCCGACGAGGGGCCGCAGTTCGATGTCGTACTTCGACGTGGTGCCGGGGCCCAGGGGCGGGCGGGTGACGTCGATGCCCAGCAGCCAGCGGTGCGCCGCGAAGAGTTCCCAGTTCCGTTCGGCGACGGCTTCCAGGGCGGGCCGCCATCCCGAGTCGAGCGGCAGGTCGTCCGGCGACTGGTAGAGCGTGCCGTTGACGTGGTCGACCATCAGGTCGATCAGTTCGCCCTTGCCCGGGACGTGGGCGTAGAGGGACATCGCTCCCGCGCCGAGGCGATCAGCGATCTTGCGCATCGAGAGCTTGTCGATCCCGATCTCCGACGCCACCGCGATGGCGGCCGCCACGATCGCGTCGAGGGTGAGGCCGGAACGTCCGGTCTTCGGGTTGGTCCGCCACAGCAGCGCGATGCTCAGCAACGGGTCGCCCGTTCCGGTGTGCTCGGCCATCCTCGGTCGCCTCCTGCCGTACGGGAATGAACCGCCACCCACCTTACGTTACGGTACGTCGTATCGTACGGTGTACCGAATGCCGTAGGGGAAGGGCGGGAGACGATGACCCGAGCGATCGAGGCCGAGCAGGTCGGAAAGCGGTACGCCGTCAAGGGCGGCGAGGTGGGCCTGCACGACCTCAGCGTGCAGGCCGAACAGGGGCAGGTGCTCGCCCTGCTCGGGCCGAACGGTGCGGGCAAGACGACTGCCGTGCGCGGACTGGCGACACTGCTGCGCTTCGATCGCGGTACCGCTCGCGTCGCCGGCTACGACGTCGGTCGCGAGGCCGAACGGGTCCGCGAGCGGATCGGCCTGGTCGGTCAGTACGCGGCGGTGGACGAGCGGCTCACCGCCGTACAGAATCTGCGGTTCCTCGGTCGCCTGCGAGGGCTGGGCCGGGCGGCGTCGGCCGCGCGGGCCGAGGCGCTGATCGAGCAGTTCGGTCTCGTCGCGGCGGCGAACCGAGCGGTCAGTGGCTACTCGGGAGGAATGCGCAGGCGGCTGGACCTGGCGGCCAGCCTCATCGTCACCCCGCAGGTCCTCTTCGTCGACGAACCCACCACCGGTCTCGACCCGGCCGCCCGCCGCGACCTCTGGAACGCGCTGCGCGAACTCGTCCGACAGGGCACGACGATCCTCCTGACCACGCAGTATCTCGAAGAGGCGGACGAGCTGGCGGACAAGATCGTGCTGTTGGCCCGTGGCAAGGTCGTCGCCGAGGGCTCCGCCGACGACCTCAAGGCGATGGTCGGCCCACCGATAGTCCAGATCCGCTTCGCCACCGACGCCGACGCCGACGCCGCGCTCCCCGCGCTGGTCCGCGTCGACGCCGGGGCGCGGCTGGACAGCTCCGGATCGACGGTGACCCTGCCCGCCACCGCGCCCGAGGTGCTGGGCCGATCCGTCGACGCGCTGACCGGGGCGGGGCTCGCCGCCATCGAGGTGACCCTGCGTAAACCGACCCTGGACGAGGTGTTCCTGACCCTGACAGGCGACGAGCCCGCCACCGAGGAGGCCGCGTGACCACCACGATCACGACCGCCCCGGCCATCGCGGCTCCCCGGCTGCTCGTCGCCTCGTGGATCATCGCCCGGCGCAGCATCAGCTCCTGGCGTCAACAGCTCGGGACGATGGCAACCGGGTGGCTCTTCCCGATCTTCGTCACGCTGCTCTTCCTCGGGCTGTTCGGCGGCGCACTCGACGTGCCGGGCGACTCGACCTACGTCGACTTCCTGATCCCGGGGATGTTCGCCGTCACGATGCTCTTCGGGCTGGAGTCCACCACGCTGTCGGCGGCTGCCGACGCCACCGGTGGCCTCAACGACCGGCTGCGTTCGTACCCCATCAACGGGGCCGCGATCGTCCTGGGCCGCGCCGCCGCCGACCTGATCAGCTCACTGATCAGCCTCACGCTCATGGTCGCCTTCGCCCTCGCGGTGGGGTGGCGACCCGACGTCGGCGTGCCGGGAGCGATCCTCGCGCTGGTGCTGCTGCTCGCACTGCGATTCGCCCTCCTGTGGATCGGGATCTTCGTCGGCTACGGGGCGAGATCGGTGGAGTCCGTCGCGTACATCCAGATCGTCACCTGGCCCATCGCCTTCCTCTCCAGCGTCTTCGTCAACCCGGCGACGATGCCCGACTGGTTGGGCACGCTGGCCGAGCTCAACCCGGTCTCCGCGACGGCCACCGCCGTTCGTGAGCTGTTGGGCGCCACCTCATGGCCGACCCAGAGCTTCGCCGGAGACCAGGCGGTGGCGATGGCGGCCTTGTGGCCGCTGCTGCTCACCGCGGTTTACCTGCCGCTGGCCGCCCGTCGATTCCGGAAGGGGGGCAAGTGAACGACCTCGACCAGCTGCTCGCCGGGTCGGACTCCCACGTCACGGTGGCGGACCGGTGGGCGACCATCGCCAGCGGCGGAACGGAGCGGCGGGTGCCCCTCGCCCAGCTCCTCGAACCACTCGTGACGGCCCGCCGGGATGGGCGTATCGCCACCCGGTCGCTCCTCGACCTCAGCGACGCCGCGCTACAGGCGGTGCGGGCCGTCGCCGCTCGCCGGATCGCGCGAAACGCGGCGAGCGGCAGGTGGCACCGGGTCGACGCCGACGGTGGCGAGACCGTCGACCTGTTCGTCGACGCCTTCGTGACCGGGGGAGGGGCCGACCAGGCCGGTGGCGACGGGCCGGTGCTCACGTTGTCGGTCGACGTCAGCGACGACGGGCGGGCGCAGCTTCACCCCAGCGGATGGTCGAGCGATCGTCGGAGCAGCGACACGCTGCGCCGCGCAGCGGGAATCTGGGATCCGGTCGCCCGGCTCGCCGCCGGCACGTCCCGTACCGAGCTGACCGGTGCCGAGGTGGCCGCGTTGCTCGATCCGGTGCGGCGCGGCGCGCTGTCCGAGGCGAACATCCAGGTCGAGTGGGCAGGTGTCGCCAGCGCCAGCGTGGCCGTCAGCCTCGACGAGGACGACAGCCTGCACTGGCAGCTGCGCATCCCGTCCGGCCGGCTGACCCGTGAGGAGATCGCCGAACTGGCCGCCGCCCAGCGTCCCCTCGTGCGGGTCCGCGGCGACTGGGTCGTCAACGACCCCCGCGAGCTGGCCAGGTTCCAGCGACAGAAGCCGCGCAGGCTGACCCCGAGTGAGCGGGCCGCGACGATCCTGTCCGGCAGCCTGATCCGGGGCGACGAGGTCGCGCCGCTCACCGAATCGGCCGCCACCCGTCGGCACCTCGCCGCGCTGACCGCCACACCGGCCGCCGTCGTCCCACCGGCGGCCCTGAACGCCACGCTGCGCAACTACCAGCTCGACGGTCTGGCCTGGTTGCTGCGCAACGCCGAACTCGGGCTCGGCAGCTGCCTCGCCGACGACATGGGCCTCGGAAAGACCGTCTCGGCCATCGCGTTCCATCTCGCGCTGCGGGAACGTGGCAACACCGCGCCGACGCTGGTCGTCTGTCCCGCGTCGGTCCTGCGTAGCTGGGAACTCGAAGCTCGACGGTTCGCCCCCACCCAGCGCGTGATCCGATACCACGGAGCGGCGCGGGCCCTCGATCAGGACGCGGATCTGGTGGTCACCACCTACGCCACCGTACGCAACGACCACGAGCTGTTCAGGGCCACCCGATGGGGGCTCGTCATCGCCGACGAGGCACAGATGGTGAAGAACGACTCCTCGAAGACGGCGCACGCGCTGCGGGTCATTCCCACCGCGCACCGGCTCGCGCTCAGCGGCACCCCGATCCAGAACAGCCTCGACGACCTGTGGGCCCTGCTCGACTGGACGACCCCCGGCCTGTTGAGCAGCAAGACGGCATTCCGGCGCCACTATTCCGGGCCGATCAGGAACGGTGCCCAGGCTCCTCGCCTCCGGCTGGCCAGGCTCACCGGCCTGGTGGTGCTCCGGCGGCGTAAGGACGACCCCGACATCGCTCCCGAGCTGCCCGCGAAGACCGTCTCCCACCAGGCGGTCGCACTGACGAGCGAGCAGATCGGCCTCTACCAGGCGGTGGTGGACGACAGTCTGACGCGCATCGCCGACCTCGACGAGAACGCCCGGCGAGGGCGAATACTCGCCCTGCTCACCGCGCTCAAGCAGATCTGCAACCATCCCGCCCAGTACCTCAAGGAGACCGGCCCGCACCTCGCCGGTAGATCTGGCAAGCTCGACGCGCTCACCGACATCATCGACATCACCAGCGCGGAGGGCTCACCGGCGCTCGTCTTCACCCAGTTCGTGACGATGGGTCGGCTGATCGTCGATCACCTGCGCGACCGGGGCGTCGGAGTCGACTTCCTGCACGGAGGACTCGACATCGCGCAACGGCAGCACCTGATCGACGCCTTCCAGCGCGGTGAGCTGGCCAACCTGGTGCTCTCCACCCACGCCGCCGGCACCGGGCTCACGCTCACCCGCGCAGAGCACGTCATCCACTACGACCAGTGGTGGAATCCGGCGGTCGAGGACCAGGCGACCGACCGCGCGCACCGCATCGGCCAGACCCATCCGGTGCAGGTCCATCGCCTCGTCTGCGAAGGGACACTTGAGGAGCGCATCGATGCGATCCTGCACGCCAAACGGGCCCTGTCGGAGTCGATCCTCGACGACGACGCGGGGCTGCGGATAGCCGACCTCGACGACGCCGCCCTCGCCTCGCTCGTCACGTTCAACGGAGTCTCGTCATGACCCACCCGACCTGGCCCGGTCTGCTCCGCGATGCCTTCAACGCCACCGCCCTGGACGACGACGTGGTCAAGGGCGCGCGCCGTCACAAACGCAGGGGGATGATCCGCTCGGTGGGCTCGGTACCCGGCGCACTCTCCGGGGTGGTGCAGGACGGCGCGGAGTTCTGGCACGTCAACTGGCGGATCGCCCCGATCGACGAGGCCGGTTGGGCGGAGATCGAGCGCGACATCCACGCCGATCCGGTGGTCATGGTGGCACTGTTGGAGAGCGGGGCCCCAGCCCGTACGCGGGACGTCGAGGAGATCCTGTCCCGGCTCGTGCCCGACCCGGCGGACCTGGAGGCGACGTGCGACTGCGCCGACTGGCTGGTGCCGTGCGCACACGCGCTGGCCGTCGGGCTGGCCTTCGCCGAGGCGACCCGCGACGACGTCTGGGCACTGCTGCTGCTTCGTGGGAGGGGCCGCGACTGGCTCGTGGTCTCCGAGGCGGCGGCTCGGGCGCGACGACTCCTGGACCGCCTCGGCGGACGACCGCCGTCGGAGGAGGTGTTCGGACCGGTGCCGAGCGGGGCTCGGGTCAGCTCTGGGTGACCGCCCGGTAGGCGTCCTCGATGCGGGCGGCCAGCAGGACCTCGCCCTCGGAGAGAGGTTCCTGGCCGTGCCCCACCCGGATCTGGGTACGGTCGGCGCGCCGGCTGATCTCCGGGCGCAGATGTAGCGCGTCGGCGACCACCTTCACCCGCTCGGTGAGTGCCGCGTGCTGCGTGTCGTCGATGACGAGAGTGCGCCGGATCTGCTCCCCCTCACGTGTCCAACCGGACAGTAGGGTGAGGGCGTCGCTGAGGTAGTCGTGCTTCGCCCGACCGCCAAACAGCGCACGCATCACCGCACCTCCCAGGCTTCGTTGCCGGCTTGTGGCCAAATCGTCGCCGCCCCGTGTCTTGTCGGTGCCTCTAGTCTTACGTCACACGGAGGGTGTGTCCACGCCCACACTTCCGGGTATTCCTGGCCTGACGGACGACCAAGCTACCCAAACCGCTGATTGATCTGGCACCCTGGACGCCCGTGCGGACCGAACGGGCGAACGACGGCGGGCACGCCGTACGACGTGATCTGAAGGTGATCGTCGGCGCGGCCATCATCGACGACGGACGGGTGCTGGCCTGCGCCAGGGCCGCCCCGCCGGAGGTGGCTGGCAGGTGGGAGTTCCCCGGCGGCAAGGTGGAGCCGGGGGAGAGCGAGACGGCCGCGTTGGCCCGCGAGTGCGTCGAGGAGTTGGCCGTACGCGTGGAGATCGGAGAGCGGGTCGGCCGCGACGTCCGGATGGCGCACGGCCGCTCGGTGCTCAAGGTGTACGCGGCCCGCCTGCTGCACGGTGACCAACCGCAGGCGCTCGAACACTCCGCCCTGCGCTGGCTCTCCGCCGCCGAACTGGACACGGTCACCTGGCTCCCCGCCGACGCTCCCATAGTCGCCGCCCTCCGCCCCCTCCTCCAATCCCCGCGATGATCAAGAAGTTTTGGTCGCGGAGAACGCTCTCCGGTGACCAGAACTTCTTGATCGACGAGTTGGGGGTGGGAACGGGACGGGGGCCGTGGCGAATGCCACGGCCCCCGGGTGTTGCTCGGGTGCTCAGTGGTCGCGCTCGTCCTGCTCGGGGTGCGCGAAGTTGAGGTGCTCCGGCGGCAGGGGGAAGGTGACGTCGTCACCGAAGGGCGACGGCGCCGCAGCACGGTCGAAGGTGAGCTCCGTCAGGGGGAGCTTCCCGCTGGCGTCGACCGCCGGGGCGGTGGGATGGGGCACCTCGCGGTGCCAGTTCACGCCCTGCTGGGCCTGCGTCTCGGCCTGGGCGTCGTGCGACCCACCCGCGTGGGAGTGCACACCGCCGCTCGCGGCGCTGGAGCGCACCGCGCCCGGGGAGTGTCCGCTGGTCACGCTGGTCTGAGGCACCTGACCCCTCCGGAAGATCTTGCTACCGAGCCATACAAGTGGATCGTACCTGCGGTCGACGACCCGCTCCTTCATGGGGATGATCCCATTGTCGGTGATCTTGATGTGCTCGGGGCAGACCTCGGTGCAGCACTTGGTGATGTTGCAGAAGCCGAGACCCTGTTCGGTCTGCGCGTAGTCCTTCCGGTCGGTCCGGGCGTCCAGCGGGTGCATGTCCAGTTCGGCGGCCCGGATGAAGTACCGGGGGCCGGAGAACGCCTGCTTGTTCTCGTCGTGGTCCCGGATGACGTGGCAGACGTTCTGACACAGGAAGCACTCGATGCACTTGCGGAACTCCTGCGAGCGTTCCACGTCGACCTGCTGCATCCGGTACTCACCGGGCGCCAGATCGCTCGGGGGAGCGAACGCGGGCGTCTCCCGGGCCTTCTCGTAGTTGAACGACACGTCGGTGACCAGGTCCCGGATGACCGGGAACGTCCGCAACGGGGTCACCGTGATCGTCTCGTCCTCCTCGAACGTCGACATCCGGGTCATGCAGCCGAGCTTCGGCATCCCGTTGATCTCCATCGAGCAGGAGCCGCACTTGCCGGCCTTGCAGTTCCACCGACAGGCCAAATCGGGTGCGTCGGTCGCCTGCAACCGGTGGATCACGTCGAGGACAACCTCGCCCTCGTTGACCTCGACCGTGTAGTCCTGAAGGTCGCCACCGTCGGCGTCACCCCGCCAGATCCGGAACTGGCGCTTCGTGCCCATCAGTCGTTCTCCTTCTCGGCGGCAGCGGCATCGGCGGCGACGAGGGCGTCGAACTCCGTCAGCTCCTCGTCGGTGAGGTACTTGGCCAGCTCGGCACGGTCGAACAGGCCGATCAGCTCGGGCCGCATCTTCGGCAGCGGCTTGCGCTCCAACCGGACGGTGTCGCCGACCAACGAGCAGACCAGGTTGACCCGTCGCCACTGCGGATCCATCGTGGGGAAGTCCTCGCGGGTGTGGCCGCCGCGCGACTCGCGCCGCTCCAACGCCGCCTTCGCGGTGCACTCGGAAACGACCAGCATGTTGCGCAGGTCCAGCGCCAGGTGCCAGCCCGGGTTGTACCGCCGGCCGCCGGAGGCGCTGACCTTCGCCACCCGCTCGCGCAACTCCGCCAGGCGGACCAGCGCGTCCTCCAGCTCGGCCTCCCGCCGGATGATCCCCACCAGGTCTCCCATCACCGCCTGGAGATCCTGCTGGAGGGTGTACGGGTTCTCGCCGGTGTCCCGCTGCAACGGCGCCAGGGCCGTCTCCACCGCGGTCTCCACCGCTGCCACCGCCACCCGGGGTCGGCCGGCGAGCTGGTCGACGTACGTGGCCGCGTGGCCACCCGCCCGCTTGCCGAAGACCAGCAGGTCGGACAGGGAGTTGCCGCCCAGCCGGTTGGAGCCGTGCATGCCGCCGGAGACCTCACCGGCGGCGAACAGCCCACGCACCGAGCCGTACGCGGCGCCGCTGTCCGGGTCCACCTCCACCCCGCCCATCACGTAGTGGCAGGTCGGGCCGACCTCCATCGGCTCCTTGGTGATGTCGACGTCGGCCAGCCCCTTGAACTGGTGGTGCATCGACGGCAGACGACGTCGGATCTCCTCGGCCGGCAGCCGGGAGGCGATGTCCAGGTAGACGCCGCCGGCCGGCGTACCCCGACCGGCCTTGACCTCGCTGTTGATCGCCCGCGCCACCTCGTCACGGGGCAGCAGCTCCGGCGGACGCCGGTTGTTGTCCGGGTCGGTGTACCAGCGGTCCGCCTCCTCGGGCGTCTCCGCGTACTGCTTGCGGAAGACGTCGGGGACGTAGTCGAACATGAACCGCTTGCCCTCGGTGTTCTTCAGGATCCCGCCGTCACCGCGTACCGACTCGGTGACCAGGATGCCCTTGACCGACGGCGGCCAGACCATGCCGGTGGGGTGGAACTGGAGGAACTCCATGTTGATCAGGGTGGCCCCGGCACGCAGCGCCAACGCGTGACCGTCCCCGGTGTACTCCCAGGAGTTCGAGGTGACCTTGTAGGACCGACCGACACCGCCGGTGGCGAGCACCACGGCGGGCGCCTCGAAGAGGACGAACTCGCCGGACTCCCGGTAGTAGCCGAACGCGCCGGCGATCCGGTCACCGTCGAGCAGCAGCTCGGTGATGGTGGTCTCGGAGAAGACCTTGATCCGCGCGTCGTACGAGCCGTGCTCGCGCTTGTCCTCCTGCTGCAACGAGACGATCTTCTGCTGGAGGGTACGGATCAGCTCCAGCCCCGTCCGGTCACCGACGTGGGCCAGCCGGGGGTACTCGTGGCCGCCGAAGTTGCGCTGCGAGATCTTGCCGTCCTTGGTGCGGTCGAACAGCGCACCGTACGTCTCCAGCTCCCAGATCCGCTGCGGTGCCTCCTTGGCGTGCAGTTCCGCCATCCGGAAGTTGTTCAGGAACTTGCCGCCGCGCATGGTGTCCCGGAAGTGCACCTGCCAGTTGTCCCGGCTGTTCACGTTCCCCATGGCCGCGGCGGCTCCGCCCTCGGCCATCACGGTGTGCGCCTTGCCGAACAGCGACTTGGAGATGATGGCGGTCTTCTTGCCGGCCAGCCGCGCCTCGATCGCCGCGCGCAGGCCGGCGCCGCCGGCCCCGATCACGACGACGTCGTAGTGGTGTCGTTCGATGCGAGTGGTAGTGGTCGTCATGTCAGGGGCCCTCAGTTGATGAACCGCAGGTCGGAGATCCACCCGGCGGAGACGGACATGACGTAGAAGTCGGTCAGCGCCAGCGTGCCGAGCGTGATCCAGGCGAGCTGCATGTGCCGGACGTTGAGCCAGGAGACGTAGCCCCAGGCGCGGTAGCGGACGGGATGCTTGGAGAAGTGCTTGAGCCGCCCGCCGATGATGTGCCGGCAGGAGTGGCAGGAGATCGTGTACGCCCAGAGCATGACCACGTTGCCGAGCAGGATCAGGTTGCCCAGCCCGAAGCCGAAGCCCTCGGGGCTGCGGAAGGCGGCAATCGCGTCCCAGGTGTTGATCAGCGAGATGATCGCGGCGAAGTAGAAGAAGTACCGGTGCGAGTTCTGCACGATCAGCGGGAAGCGGGTCTCACCGCCGTAGGAGGCGTGCGCGTCGGGCACCGCGCAGGCCGGCGGCGACAGCCAGAACGACCGGTAGTACGCCTTGCGGTAGTAGTAGCAGGTGAGCCGGAACAGCAGCAGGAACGGCAGGGTGAACGCGGCGTCCGGGATGATCCACCAGCCGGGCAGGTACTGCCCGAAGTGGGAGGCCTCCGGCAGGCACCGGTCGGTCACGCACGGGGAGTAGAACGGGGTCAGATAGTGGTAGTCCTCGACCCAGTACCACTTGTGCATGAAGACCCGGACCGTCGCGTACGCTACCCACGCGCTGAGCCCGATGACGGTGATCAGCGGGGCAAACCACCAGCGGTCCGTCCGCAACGTCTTCGCCGCTATGGCGGCGCGTGCGCGCACACCCTGCGGTTTCGTTGCCGATGATGTCATTCGCGTCGTCTCCCTGACGGGGCCCTGTCACGGGCGGCGGAACACTTCCGGGCGGCAGGCGGACCGGGCGAACCCGTGCCCGCATACCGCGTCATGCGCACACCAACGACCGCACCGGGCGTACCGGAGCAGCTAAGTGACACACGTTACGCCGATCTCGGCGGGCCGTCCGCGCAAGGCAGTGTCCCGTGTGTCCCGCACTTTGGAAAGCCTCTCAACAAGATCAATCTGTGAGCGTGCGGAAAAGATCGTCCAGCGGGCCCGAACGGTCAGCCGGAGGCCCCACCGGTGAAGTTCCACGAGGCCAGCCGCAACGACGGCGCCTCCCACCAGCCGCCGTCCGCGCGATCCGGCAGGCGTACCGCGTGTCGACCCACCTCCAGCACCGCGCCGGGAGCGAGCGCGCGGGGGTACGACTCGGTGAAGCGCAGGTCGCGGACCGCACGGGTGACCTGACCGTCCTCGACCAGCCACAACCCGTTGCGGGTCAGGCCGGTGACGACCAGACTCAACGGATCCAGGACCCGGGTGTACCAGAGGTCGCTGACCAGCAGGCCGCGCTCCATCCGGGAGACCAGGGCGGCGGTGTCCGGGTCGCCGATCGCGCCGTCGCTTCCCGGGCCACCGGTCGGTGCGGTCACCTCCGCCGCCAGTCCGGCGGATCGCAGACGGAGGTTGCGGGGGATCGGGCCGATGGTGGCGCTGCCGGCCCAGGCGTGACCCGTGGAGGCGGCATCCAGCTCCGCGGCGGTACGCCGATCGTGGGTGACGGCGCTGGTGGTGCCCGCGTCCACCAGGGTCAGTGCCCGCCGTGGGGTGCCCTCCAGATCGAACGCCAGCCCTGAGGCCGCGAGCGGATCGTCGACCAGCGTCACCGCGCGGTCGAACTGGGCCACTCCGGGGGCGGCGAACGACTGCCGGTCGGCGTAGCGACGCCCGTTGAAGCCGTACCAGGCCAGGTTCTCCAACAGGTCCGCGACGGCCGCCGGCTCCAACACCACCGGATAACGCCCGGGGGGCAGCTCGACCGGGCGGGCGGCCGCCCGGGCCTTCGCGGCGGCCCGGCTCCCCAGGGCGGCACCGTCGAGGTCGGCGAGCCGGTCGACGTGCTGCCGGGCGGTGCTGTCCGCGCCACCGGCCCGAGCGATCCCGTCCATCGCCGCGTCGGCCGCCTGGCCCCGCGTGTAGTGGCCCGCCGAGTTGGCGAACGCCGCCACCCGGTGACCCGTACGGCAGTAGCCGGCGGTCTCCAACCCGCCGGCCGCGTCGACGAACGCCCGGACCAGGGCGGCCCGCTCAGCGGGCTCGGCGTGGGCCGTGGCCGGATCCCATCCCGGCGATGGCGACACCGATGCCGGCGGGGCGAGCCCCGGCCAGGCCGGATCCGGCGCGATGAACCGGGCCGCCGTCAGGACCCGTTCGACCAGGGTGCGCAACCCGTCGGCGGTGACCGTGTTCCCGCTGCCCGAGGCGGTACGCCCGGCCAGGTGGACCCGCAGCCGGACGTCCACGGAGGACGAGGCCACGTTCTGGTGGATCGCCGAGTTCGCGAATCGGGTCAACGCCGACTCGGACCGGGTCACCGTGACCTCCGCCTGCGCGCTCGCCCCGGCCAACCGGGTGACCAGATCCACCACCCGGCCGGCGATGTCCGACTCGTCCTCGACGGCTCGTGCCGGTACGCCACTCACGCCGCACCCCCGTGATCGGCCGGGTCGTACGGCGTCACCACCCCATACCGACGACTCGTCCACTGCTGCTCGATCACGCGCGTACCCCCACCCGGACGTTGCGGAAGCGGGCCGGTGCCGCCGGGTGCCCGGTGTGCCCGATCTGGCCCGGCTGGCCCTTGCCACAGTTCGGTGTGCCCCACGGCACGATCTCCGAGGAGAGCATGTCCATCGAACGCCAGAACAGCGGGCCGATGCCGGTGTACGTCGGATTGCGCAGCATCCGCCCTCGTCGGCCGTTGCGGATCTCCCAACCGATCTCGCAGCCGAACTGGAAGTTCAACCGCTTGTCGTCGATCGACCACGACCGGTTGACGTCCATCAGTACTCCCTGGTCGGTGGCGGCGACGATCTCCTCCAGGGTGTGCGGGCCCGGCTCCAGCCCGACGTTCGTCATCCGCACCATCGGCAGTCGCGCCCACCCGTCGGCGCGTACGCTGCCGCCGTGGTCGAGCCCCGCCACGGCGGCCGAGTCCCGACCCGCCAGCACGCCCACCCACCGGCCGTCCCGCACCGCGTCGCGCTTGGCCGCCGGTGAACCCTCGTCGTCGTAGCCGAAGCTGCCCAGCGCCCCGGGGATGGTCGGGTCGATGGTGATGTTCATCAGCTCGGAGCCGTACCGCAGCGAGCCGAGCTGCCCGAGATCCAGCCATGAGGTGCCGGCGAAGGCGGCCTCCCAGCCGAGGATGCGGTCCAGCTCGATGGCGTGCCCGACCGACTCGTGGATCTGTAGGGCCAACTGCTCGCCGCCGAGGATCAGGTCGGTCTCGCCGCTGGGGCACAGCGGCGCGGTCAGCAGTGCCCGTGACTCCTCGGCGATCCGTGCCGCGTGCGCGGTCAGGTCGAGCGAGTCGACCAACTCCCAGCCGGTGGTGCCGTACTGGCCGCGGTAGCTGGGCCAGGACCGACGTTGGGTCTCGCCGTCTCCGACCGAGGTGGCCGAGATGCCCGCGCCGCATTCCCGGATGTGCTGGTCGATGCGATGCCCCTCGCTGGAGACGAACCACTTCGAGGTGTCCCAGATCTGGTAGAGCCCCTCGGTGATGTCGGCGCCGTGCTCGGTCATGGTGCGGGTGGCCGCCACCAGCAGGTCACCCTTCGCGGCGAGGGAGACGCCGAGCGGATCCAGCTGACAGGGCGAGGACCAGCTCGCCGTGGTCGGGGTGGTGGCGACCAGGTCGACCGGCGGGCCGGGGACCAGGCCACTGGCCGCCGCGATCCGCCCGGCCCGGTGGCCGGCGTCGCGGGCCGCCCGCTCGGACAGCTCCGGTGTGGCGTGGAAGCCCCAACTCGACCCGACGAGCGCGCGTACGCCCAGGCCGACGCTCTCGTCCTGGGACAGCGACTCGATGTCGCCGTTGCGGGCGGTCATCGACTCGTAGCGTCGGTGCATCACCCGGACGTCGGCGTAGCGGGCCCCCGCGTCCAGCGCCGCCTGCACCGCTGCCTCGGCCACGTCGAACTCGCTCATGGCCCGACCCTAGGCCAGCCGACCGACAACCGTCAGGGGAGCTGCACCCATCGTCGCGCCCTCCGGGTGCCCGGACGGCATCGTCGTGCGGCGCTCACACCCCCAGGTGGGTACGGACGAAGTCGAGTTCCAGGCGGAGGAGGCGTTCGGCGGTGCCACCGGCGGCCATGTGGGTGGCGCCGGTCAACGGCAGCACCGAGTGCGGCCGACCGGCGGCCAGCAACGCCGCCGACAGTCGCAGCGTGTGCGCCGCCACCACGTTGTCGTCGACCATGCCGTGCACCAGCAGCAGCGGTCGGGCGTGT
Source organism: Micromonospora sp. DT48 (assembly GCF_049844495.1). NCBI lineage: Bacteria > Bacillati > Actinomycetota > Actinomycetes > Micromonosporales > Micromonosporaceae > Micromonospora > Micromonospora sp. DT48. Next base: position 52,265 of record NZ_JBNCLE010000002.1, on the reverse strand, counting down.
GCCGGGTCGGTGACCGGTTCGGCGGCCAGCTCCACCAGTGAATGGTGTGCGTAGACGTCCTCGCCGTCGGCGGGCAGGCCCAGGTACCGCTCGGTGTACGCGGTGTCGTACAGGGCCCAGTCGGTGACCGGCGCTCCGGCGATGCCGCACCGGAACAGCTCCGGATGCCGCAACACCGCCAGGCCCGCCAACCAACCGCCGAACGACCAGCCGCGCACCGCGACCCGGCCCAGGTCCAGGTCAGGGTGCTTGTCGGCGAGCGCGGTGAGCGCCTCCACCTGGTCGAGCAGGACCACGTCGGCGACCCGCCGGTGGATGGCCTTCTCGTACGACGGGGCGATGCCCGGCGTACCCCGGTTGTCGGTCACCACCACCGCGAAACCGGCGTCGGCCCACCACTGCCGCTCCAGCCAGGCCGAGCGCGCGGCCACCACCTCCTGGTGCCCCGGGCCGCCGTAGACGTCCAGCAGGACCGGCAACCGGCGGCCCGTGACGTGGTTGTCCGGGTAGAGCACCGCCGAGGGGAGCCGACGATCGGTCACCCGCTCCAGCAGCGGCAGTGGTGAGTAGCTGGGTGTGGCGGCCAGCGACCGCAGCGTGGTGACCTCCTGATCGTCCTGGAACACCGTCCACCGGACGCCCGGATGGTCCAGCGTGGCGCTGCCGACGACCAGCACTCCGCCACCGACCGCCCCGACGTGCCAGCCGGCGTCGGTGGTCAACCGGCGGGCGTCCACTCCGCCGCCGATGCTGGTGCGGACCCGGAACAGATGCTGTTCGCTCGGCTCGCCGTCGCTCGCCTCGACCAGCAGGTCCGCCGGACCGTTGGCGCAGGCCAGCCGACCGATCACCCGGCGCACGTAGAGCGAGGGCGGGGTCAGCAGCGTGCCGTCGGCGAACAGGCAGCGCGCGTCGTACCCGTCGTGGGCCAGCTCGCCGCCGACCAGCACCCGCCCGTCGGGCAGGTGCGCGGGCGTGCCCGGGATCGGCTCGACCCAGCGCGGGTCGGCCAGCTCGGCGTGCACCTGGGTCTCCCCGGTACGCGGGTCGACGGCGAGCACCAGACCGTGCTGCTGGGCACGGCGCAACACGGTGATCAGCGGCGCGCCCTCGCCCCAGTGCACCGCGGTCAGGTACGGGTACGTCTCCCGGTCCCAGTGCACGTCGACCCAGCCGCCGTCGAGGTCGAGCAGGTGCAGACTGACCTCGGCGTTGGGGCCACCGGCCACCGGGTACGCCACGCTGGTCGGCGCGCTGCCCGGCTGTGCGGGGTCGTGCAGGTGCCAGCGGGGCAGCCGCGACTCGTCCACCCGGGCGGCGAGCACCGACCGGCCGTCCGGTGCCCACCAGTAGCCGCGGTGCCGCCCGAACTCCTCCGCCGCGATGTGCTCGGCCAGACCCCAGCACACCCCGGAGTCCTCACCGGCCAGCATGGTGTCGGTGCCGTCGGTGTCGATCACCCGCAGCTCGCCCCGGCGCACCCCCTCGGCGGCGTCGGTCACGTAGGCCAGCCGTTGTCCGCTCGGATCCGGTCGGGGGTCGAGCACCGGCCCGACGGCCGGCACCTCGATCACGTCGCCGTGCACCAGGTCAGCCCGGAAGAGTCGCCCGGCCAGCGCGAATACCGCCACCCGTCCGGCACTGTCGAGGGCGTACGAGCCGATGCCGGAGGCGGTCAACCGCAGTCGCTCCCGCCGGGCCCGTTCGCCCGGGCTCAGCGCGTCGGGGTCGACCTCGCCACCGAGCAGGGTGCCCGGGTCGGCGACCAGCCGTTCCGTTCCGGTTGCCAGGTCCAGCAGCCAGAGCGCGTCGGCTGGGTCCTCCGGGCCCGCCGAGCGCAGGAAGACCACCCGGGCACCGTCGTCGGCCACGGAGAGGGCACGCGGCGCCCCGTGGCTGAACCTGCGGGTGCGGGCGGCCAGCTCCGGAAAGTCCACAGGCCAGATGGTAGGCCGGTACCGGGCGCAATGTGAGCGACCTGCGCGGACGCGTCGGAGCCGGCGGACGAGAACCGCCGGTTAGAGTGACCGTCGTGACGACGCTGCCCGACCGCCGCCTGTTGCTGGTCCACGCGCACCCCGACGACGAGTCCATCGGCACCGGGTCGACCATGGCCTACTACGCGGCCATGGGTGCCCACGTCACCCTGGTGACCTGCACCCTCGGTGAGGAGGGCGAGATCCACGTACCGGAGTTGGCCGGGCTCGCCGCGACCGAGGCCGACCAGCTCGGCGGGTACCGGATCGCCGAGCTGGCCGCCGCCTGTGCCGAACTGGGCGTCACGGACCACCGGTTCCTCGGCGGTGCCGGTCGCTACCGGGACTCCGGGATGATGGGCCTGCCGACCAACGAGCACCCCCGGGCTTTCTGGGGGGCGGACCTGGACGAGGCCGCCGGGTACCTGCTGGAGATCATCCGAGAGGTACGCCCGCAGGTGGCCATCACGTATGACGAGAACGGCTTCTACGGTCACCCCGACCACATCCAGGCGCACCGGGTGACCATGCGGGCCGTGGAACTGGCCGCCGCCGAGGGGCTCGCACCGGCGAAGGTCTACTGGACGGCGATGCCCCGCAGCGTGCTGGAGGCGGGTATGACGCACTTCGCGGAGGCGTCGGACAACCCCTTCGCCGGCATCACCGACGCCACCGAGTTGCCGTTCTGCACCCCGGACGAGGAGATCGCGGCGCGTATCGACGCTACCGAGCAGCACGCCGCGAAGGAGGCCGCGATGCGCGCCCACGCGACCCAGATCCCGGCCACCTCCTGGCTGTACTCGATCGCCGGCAACTTCGGTGCCGAGTTCATGGGGGTGGAGTACTTCACCCTGGCCAGGGGGGAGAAGGGGCCGGGCCGGGGCCGGTACGGCTGGGAGTCGGACCTGTTCGCCGGGTTGGCGGCGGCGACGCCGGACGTGGCGGCTGGTCCGCCCGTGGTCGGTGGCCCGGTCAACCGGGCGGCCGCCTCGGTCGGTCACCGGTGACCCTGCCCGCCGCGATGTCGGTCGCCCCGCAGGAGCAGCAGCCGCCCCGGCCGAGCCGGTGGTGGCGGCGTCCGGTGGACGTCGGCCTGCGGACGGCCGGGGGATTGTTCGCCGTCGTGGCGGCGGTGCTGTCCGCGGTGCTGGAGCTGCTGCTCGCCCCGCTGCGGGTCGGTGGGTATCTGATCGGCGTCGCGGTGCTGGTGGCCGTGGCCACGAACATCGTGCTGAGCTGGTTCGCCGTGGAGACTGTCGGCCGTCGCTGGGCGGTGGTGCTGCCGGCGGTGCCCTGGGTGGTGATCATGGTGATCGCCGCCGACCGGACCAACGAGGGCGACGTCCTGCTCGTCGGGAACTGGGTCGGCCTCACCCTGGTGGTGGGCGGTGCGATGACTTTCACGGTGATGGCGTTCCGGTCGATCCTCGCACCGGCACCGGCCCTCAAGCGGTAATGACGACGTTCAGCGTCGAGTGATAGATATTCCTGCCAGGAGACCCGCCATCCGGGCGGGCCGTACGGCGGGAGGCGTGTCATGGCACAGCGGTGGCGTGCGGTTGGTGTGCTCGCGATCGCACTGTTCGCGGTCAACGTGGTCGCCCGGTTGATCATCCGGCTCGGCTTCGACGGCGACGACAGCGCCGCCGACCGGGTGTCGCTCGGAATGTTCGTCGTGATCGGCCTGATCCTGGCCGGGGTCGCCTTCGTCTGGGGTGAGCGGCGTCCGTTGGCCGAGTGGGCCAGTGACGTGGCCGCCGCGATCGGCATCGCGGTCGGGCTGACCGTGCTGATCGGGCCGCTGTCGGTCGGCCAGAACCCGTTCGCCGGTGGTGGCAGCACCTTCTTCGCGCAGATCGGGCTCTACCTGGTGGCGACCACCGTCGGCACGATGCTGGGCTACCTGCTGCTGGTCACACTCGGTCGCGACCACCGGTCCCGCAACCTGCAACGGTTCGCCGAGTCCACCGCGACCAAGCCCCGCCGCGTGGTCCGCCGCTGACCCATCGGGTCAGCTCGGCGCGACGCGGGTGAGATAGGTGTGGTGGGTGGTGAAGCCCAGCTTCCGGTAGAGCGCGACCGCGTCGGTGTTGCTCTGCTCGACCTGGAGGAACGCGTCGGTCGCGCCGATGCCGGCGGCCCAGGCGGCGAGTTCCCGGATCAGTCGGGTGGCGAGCCCCTGTCGGCGTGCGGCGGGCACCACCTCGATCAGACACAGTCCGAGCCAACGCCCCCCGCCGGTGACCGTGCCACGGCCGATCGCGGCGAGCGCGCCGTCGACGTGCACGTGGGCGAAGCGGATCTGGTCCACGGCGGTGAGCACGTGCCGGGCCGCGTCGGGCAGCCCGCCCTTGCGTCCGGCCGCCACGGTGAGCCAGTCCGCTGACGGTGCGGCGGCCAACTCGACGACGAAGTCGCCGGCGCCGCCGTCCGCATCTGCCGTCCCGGTGCCGCCGGGTGCGGTCGAGCTCGGGTCGTCCGGTGCCGCCGGGACGACGGTGGCGAGCGGGGCGGTCTGCACCAGCACCGGCGGGCGGCTGGCCCAACCCCGCCGGTCGAGTTCGGTGCCGACCGGTGCGGCCAGTGGTAGCGGCGTGTTGACCAGGGCTGGTTGGCCGTGTCCGACGTACCAGCGTTGCACCGCGTCCACCGCGTCCGGCAGCGGACGGTCCGGATCACCCACCGGCAGGGCCGAGTTGGCCCGGCCGGTCCAGCCGTCGGCAGCGCGCAGCAGCCAGTCGCCGAGACGCGCTCGGACGGGCGCGGGCCACGCCTCGTCGGCGGCGCGTTCCAACTCGATCATGGCGGCGGCGGTCGGTCGCCGCGCCGCCGGGACGCGTTTGGCCCGGTGCACCTCGTCGATCGGCACACGGAGCCGCCCCTGGCGGGTGGTCAGCGTGAGATGCGTCTCGGTCAGCTCGACCAGTTCGCCGAGGGAGTCGGAGTAGACCGGCCGACCACCGCGTACGCCGACGCGCCGCCGCACCACGATTCGGTGTCCCAAGTCTTGCTCTCGGAGCACGATCGACCTCCTCCCGGCGAGATACTAGGCTCTTACCGTCGCGGGTGATCGCGGCGTGTCTTGCGGAGGAGAAGACCGGTGACCTACATCATCGCCGAGCCGTGCGTGGATGTGCTCGACAAGGCATGCATCGAGGAGTGCCCGGTCGACTGCATTTACGAGGGCAACCGGATGCTCTACATCCACCCCGACGAGTGCGTCGACTGTGGTGCCTGTGAGCCTGTCTGCCCGGTGGAGGCGATCTTCTACGAGGACGACGTCCCGGAGCAGTGGAAGGACTACACCGGCGCCAACTACGAGTTCTTCGAGGACCTCGGCTCGCCCGGTGGCGCTTCGAAGATCGGCAAGGTGGAGAAGGACGCCACCTTCGTCGCCGCGCAGCCACCTCGCGGCGAGGGCCACTGAACCGCCCTGCCCCGGTCTCGTCGCGTCTGCCCGAGTTCACCTGGGACACCCTGGACGCCGCGGCCACGCTGGCCGCGGCGCATCCGGACGGCCTGATCAACCTTTCGATGGGTACGCCCGTCGACCCGGTGCCGCAGGTGATCCGGCAGGCCCTGGCGGACGCCTCGGACGCGCCCGGCTATCCGTTGACCGCCGGGAGCGTGGCGCTGCGGGAGGCGATCACAGGTTGGGTGTCGCGGGCCTGTGGTGCGCAGCCGGACGGGCTCGGGGTGCTGCCGACGATCGGGTCCAAGGAGCTGGTCGCCTGGTTGCCCACCCTGCTCGGGGTGGGCCCGGGTGACGTCGTGGTGGTCCCTTCGATCGCCTACCCGACCTACTCCGACGGCGTGCAGTTGGCCGGGGCCACCACGGTGCGCGCCGACTCGCTGACCGCCGTCGGCCCGACTCCCCGGGTCCGGCTGGTCTGGGTGAACTCGCCGGGCAACCCGACCGGGCGGGTGCTGCCCGCCGCCCACCTGCGCAAGGTGGTGGACTGGGCGCGTGAGCGCGGCGCGGTGGTGGCCAGCGACGAGTGCTACCTGCCGCTGGGTTGGGACGCCGAGCCGGTGTCGGTGCTCTCGCCCGAGGTGTGCGGCGGCTCGTACGACTCGGTGCTGGCGGTGCATTCGCTGTCCAAGCGATCCAACTTGGCCGGCTACCGGGCCGGCTTCGTGGCCGGCGATCCCGCGCTGGTGGCCGAGCTGCTCAAGATCCGCAAACACGCGGGGATGATCGTGCCGGCGCCGGTGCAGGCGGCCATGACGGCGGCCCTGCACGACGAGCGCCACGCCGACGAGCAGAAGGAGCGGTACCGCGCGCGCCGGACGGTGCTGCGGGCGGCCTTCACCGGTGCCGGGTTCACCGTGGAGCACTCCGAGGCGGGGCTCTACCTGTGGTTGACCCGTGGCGAGGACTGCTGGGACACGGTCGACTGGTTGGCCCGGCGGGGCATCCTGGTCGCCGCCGGGGTCTTCTACGGTCCCGGCGCCCGACAGTACGTCCGGGCGGCGTTGACCGAGTCCGACGAGCGGATCGCGGCGGTCGCCGACCGCCTGTCCTGAGCACGCCGGACGGCCGCCGGGAGGGCGATGTCGAGCGGCCTCCGGCAGACACCCCGAGCGGCTGCCGGTATCACGTCATCGAGGCCCGCCCCACGATCGTGCGGGGCGGGCCTCGGCGAGGCGTCGGCTCAGTCCTCGTTGATCCGCTGGAACACCTGTAGCAGGTTGTCCCGGCTGTGCCGCTCCAGCAGCACGCTGCCGTACAGCTCCTGTAGGGCCACCGTCCGGCCGTCGTGCAGCGTCAGCTCGGCCTTCAGCGGAATCTCCCGGGTGACCGCCACCGAGCGCATCTCCTCGTACGGCAGGAACTGGTGCCAGGTGGCCAGCGTCGCCACCGGCGTGGATTCGAGCAGGCCCTTGAGTCGTTCCGCACCGTCGCCCGCCTTGCCCGGGCCCCCGACGAGGATCAGACCCCGGTCGAGCACCAGCAGGTCGTGCTGCACACCGTCGACCTTCACGTTGCCGATGGCGCCGATGACACCGGCGTTGTCGGCGGTGGCCCGGCGCTGCACCACGGTCGCGGCGGCCGGGTCGACACCCAGCTCGGCGAGCCGGGCCTGTGCCTCGTCGACGGTCTCCGCCGAGACCGCCAGCTTGGCGATCTCGGCGAGGTCCAACGGCTCCCCGCCGGTGCCGACCAACTGGGCCGGGCCGCCCCAGGACAGCTGCCAGTACGCCCGCTGGGCGCGGATGGCCGCGTTGACCAGCAGCGTCTCCATCGGCCCGGCGAAGTGTGCCGCCGCCTCCCGAGGGGTGGTGTCGCTGAAGAACTGCTGGGCGAACTCGCCGAGGCGGTCCGAGCGCACCAGGTCGAGTACGGTCGCCAGGCCCGGTTCGGGGGCGCCGGTGAACCGGCCCAGCGCCCGGTAGACGCTGTCCGCCTGGCGCTGCACACCGACGGCGATCGCGGCGTGGGTGAACTCCGGCCAGGACAGCACCTGACGGTTGCCGAGTTCGAGCACGAGGCTCTGCAACCGGCGGCCGGCGTCCAGGACGTCGGCGAGCAGCACGTGTGCGGGACGGTCGTCGGAGCGGACCGTACCGGCCGGCAGCTGGGCCATGGCCGCGATCCGGACGCCGATCGGCGGATGGGTGTCCCAGCGGGACTGCTTGCGGTCCGGTACGTCCTGCCCCAGCTTGTCGATCTCGTCCCGGCGGGCCCGGAGAAGTTGCCCGAAGCCGCCGAAGAGGTCGTCCGGGGCGAGGCCGGCCTGCCAACCCGCCTCCACGTACCGGTCGGTGAAGAAGTTCCAGGCCGCGTCGAGCGCCGGCAGGTGCCGTAGCGCGGAGGTGGCCGCCTGGTGACCGGCGAGCTGGACGGAGGCGCGATCGGCCTCCAGTTCCTGCCGCCGCGAGGCGGCGTTGTCGACCATCAGGTACAGCTTGGCGTACCCCTTGAAGACCAGCCCGATGGGGTTGCGCGGCTTGATCCGCTCGATGGTGCCCTCGATCGCCAGCCGTCCCCGGTAGGCGACGCCGCCGAGCCGGGTGTGCTTGCCGGAGTAGTGACCCAACTCGTGGGCCAGCACCGAGCGGAGCTGGTCGACCCGCATCGACTGGAGCAGCGGCAGACCCACGTAGAGGGTGCGTCGCCCGCCGACCAACCCGAGCAGCCGACTCTGCTCGCCGACCGCCGCGTTCACCTCCGGCACCAACCGGATCTCGTCGGGTGCCCGGGTACCGACCGCGTCGGCCAACTCCCGGACGGTGGCCCACAACTGCGGTGCCTCCCGCTCGCCGAGCACCAGGCCCGGTGCCGGTTCGTTCTTCGTCCGGATCGCGCGCCAGAGCCCGACCGCCACCGCGCCCAGCGCGATGACCAGCGGCAGCAGCAGTTTCCCGGTGACCAGGCCGTTCGTGTGGCTGAACAGCCACACGCCGAGGGCGGCGACGGCCGCCAGCTGAAGCAGCGCGACCACGTAGAACCCGATCAACATGACCACCGAGGCGAGTGCCCGGTACGTCGCGGCCATGGCCGTTCCTCCCCGTTCGTACGCCCGCGCGGCTGCGGGCGGCGCAGGGGACCGTACGACGTGGATGTTGGCCGGGCAACCCCCTTCCGGGTTGGGTCGACCGGATTCACGATCTTGCTTATCGTCGACGAGGTTGACCTGGTCGGCGCGTTCGGCCGCTGCCACGACAGCGGGTACGCCGTGCGCGGCTGACGGTAGTGGGCGCGTACCGGTCCGGCTGGCGGGCCGGCGGGTGGGCGGCGCTATCCTCGGCGCGGACGCAGGGCGTGTCCGCGCGGGAGAGGTGGCAGTTCGACGCGGATCCGGGCAGGCACGCCGCCGCGGGGCCGGCCGGCTCCGTGACGACACGGAACGCCGAGGTACGCGGATGGTGCTCAGCTCTGACGCACGGCTGCGGGCGGCGGTGGTCGGTACCGGCCTGATCGGTGGCTCGGTGCTGCTCCGACTGCACGCCGCCGGAATCGACGTGACCGGTTGGGATCCGGACGAGCCGACCCGTCGGCAGGCCCGGCTCGCCGGCCTGCCGACGGCGGAGCGGCTGACCGAGGCCGTGTCCGGCCGGGACGTGGTCTTCCTCGGCGGTCCGCTGCCCACGCTGCCCGCGACCCTGGCCGAGGTGGCCGCCGCCACCGGCGAGGGCTGTCTGCTCACCGACGTCGGTAGCACCAAGGCGGAGTTGGCGGCGTTCGCCGTGGAGCGAGGGCTGACCGACCGGTTCGTGCCCGGACATCCGATGGCCGGCACCGACCAGGCGGGACTCGCGGCGGCGTCGCCGGACCTGTTCACCGGTGCCGCCTGGGTGCTCTGCCCCGCACCTGGTGGACTGGCCGCGTTCCGTCGCCTCGCCACCCTGGTCACCGAAGTCTTCGCCGCCCGGGTGGTGCCGCTGGCGGCGGATCGGCACGACGCCGTGGTGGCGCTCGCCTCGCACGTGCCGCACCTGCTCGCCGGGGCGCTGGCCGGTGCGGCACACCGCTCGCCGTCGCGGGACGCGGTCCTGGCGTTGGCGGCCGGGAGCTTCCGGGACGGCACCCGAGTCGCGGGCACCCCGCCGCACCGCACCGGGAACATGCTGCGCGGTAACCGCGACCAGGTGCTGGCGGCGCTGGCCCAGGTCACCGCGTTCCTCGACGAGTTGGCCGGGGCGCTGCGCGTCGACGACGCCGATGCCCTCCTCGCCCGGTACGCCGAGGCCGGCGCCGCCCGGTCCGAGCTGGCCGGCCGCCCGTACGTCGAGCAGGTCAGGTCGTTCCGGGCGGGCGAGGAGCCGGCCGAGGTGGCCTGGTTGCACGGCGTCGGCGCGGCGGGTGGGCATCTCGGTGAGTGTCGGACGGTGGCCGACGGCGTCTCCTACCTCGCGCACCTTCCACAGGTCTGAACCCGCCGCGCCCCGGTCATCGGCGGGCGCGGCGACGGGTCCGCCAGTAGGGTGAGGGCATGGTGGACGGACCGCTGGTGACCGTGCGCGGCGAGGCGTACCGCGAGGTCGCGCCGGAACTCGCCCGGTTCACCGTGGCCGCGCTGGCCCGGGACCGGGAGCGGGAGCCGACGTTGACCCGGTTGGCCGAGCGGGCCGCGGCGATCCGGGTCCTGCTCGACTCGTACGGTCCGACGATCGACCGCCGGGAGACCGGCGAGCTGCGGGTGCGCCCCGAGACCCGGCGCTCCGGGGAGCGGGTGGTGGCCTGGCACGGCTCGGTGGTGACCACGGTGACGGTCAGCGACTTCACCGCCCTCGGTGAGGTGATGCTGCGGTTGGCCGACCAGGATCAGGTCGAGGTGGCGGGCCCGTGGTGGTCGCTGCACCCGGACAGCCCGGTCTACCGGCAGGCGCGACATGCCGCGATCAAGGACGCGTTGCAGCGGGCCCGCGAGTACGCCGAGGCGCTCGGCGCCGAGGTCACCGACCTGGTCGAGTTGTCCGACGAGGGCGGCACCGCACAGCCGATGATGGCCCGGATGGCCTTCGAGTCCGGCGGGGTCGCCGCCGGTGGCCCACCCGAGCTGGAACTCGACCCGCAGCCGCAGAGCGTGCACGCGGCCGTCCGGGCCCGGTTCACGATCAGCCGACCGGTCCTGTCCTGATGACTCCCGCGCAGCTGATGCCGGTCGAGGATCTGCTGGCCCGTGCCCGGGCGCTGGCCGATGCCGGCCCGAGACAACTGCTCGGCATCACCGGCGCGCCCGGGGCGGGTAAGTCCACGCTGGCCGCCCAGGTGGTCGAGGCGGTAGGCCCGGCCGCCCGGCTGGTGCCGATGGACGGCTTCCACCTGGCCCAGGACGAGCTGCATCGGCTCGGTCGCGCCCTGCGGAAGGGGTCGATCGACACCTTCGACGCCAACGGCTACGTCTCGATGCTGCGTCGGCTGCGGCGCAAGGAACCGACGTCGGTCTGGGCCCCGCAGTTCCGTCGGGACCTGGAGGAGCCGATCGCCGGTGCGATCGAGGTGCCGCCGGAGGTGCGGCTGGTGGTGACCGAGGGCAACTATCTGTTGATCCCGAACTGGCCGTGGGACGAGGTACGCGCCCTGCTGCACGAAGCGTGGTTCCTGGATCTCGACGACGATCTGCGGCGTCGTCGGTTGGTCGCCCGGCACATGGCGTACGGGCGTTCGGAGCAGGACGCCCGCGCCTGGGCGATGGGCAGCGACGAGGTCAACGCGGCGCTGGTGGCCGGCACCGCCGAGCATGCCGACCTGGTGGTGCGCCTAGCTGACCCCCCGCCGGGGTGACGGGACCGTACGCCGCAGCAGCCAGGCCACCCGGGATCTCTCCCGATGGAACTCGGCGGCCTCCGGGTAACCGCTGTGGCTGCGGATCGGCGGATCGGCGACCTCGCCGTCGCTCGGGTGCAGCGCCTCCGGGTCGGTGACCGCGATGTCCCGCTCCCCGGCGGCCACCGGCCAGCCGAGCGGGTCGGTGTCCCGCCAGAAGTTCGTCCACCGGGTGCTGTTGCCGGGGCGGGTCAGCGCCTCGGCCAGCACCGGTAGCCGGTCCGGGCCGAAGTAGGCGGGGAAGACCCGACCGTAGAGGCGGGTCAGTTGGCAGCCGTAGGAGAAGAACCAGATCCGGTGCCGCCAGCGGGCCGGCATCTGGAGGATGACCGCGGTGCAGATCACCGTGCCCTGGCTGTGTCCGGAGAGGATGATGCCGTCGACCCGGCGGGGATCGTGTTCGGGCAGCGCGAGCAGCCCGGTCGTGCGGGTGAGCAGTTCGGGCACCGCCCGCTCGGCGTAGCTCGGTGGTGCCAGGGGGTGGGCGGCACGGGGCCAGAAGGTTCCCACGTCCCAGATCACCCCGACCGAGCGGCGGATGGTGTTCTTGCGGTAGACGAGCAGGCCGATGGCGGCGACCGCCACCGGTAGCCAGCCGAGGAGCGCGTCGCCGACGGCACCCACCCCTCTGATCAGGGGGGCGGCTCCGTTGCTGCTGTTCTGCGGGAGAGGACACGCGAGCACGGCGGCGCACGCCAGGACGGCGAGGACGGTCATCGCGGCGGCGTACCAGCCGATCAGACGCAGCGCGTGCTCACCCACCAGCCGGTGCAGCGCCTGGTGGGCGCTGACGTCCCGGGCGCGACGCAGGTCGTGGGCGGAGAGGCGGCTGTCTCGCGCGGTCAGTTCGGCGTACTCCGCGCGGCGCAGCCGGCGGAAGAGCACCATCGCGCGGAGGGCGACCACGGCGAGTAGCAGCAGCGCGGCGGCGAAGGTCAGTCCGGCCCAGGTCACCGGGATCGGCGGAAACACCCGGTGGCGGTTGCCGGGGCTGCCACCCCCGTTGAGCTGGTTGGTGACCCAGTAGAGCACGCCGGTGCCGTACGCGAGGGAGAGCAGCCAGCCGAACCCGGCGATGACGGCGGGTGCCCGACCGTGCCAGGCCAGGTCGGTGTGCGGTTCGAGTGGCTGGTTGACCCCGTCGGGGCGGGTCCGGGGCAGCAGCAGGCCGATCGCGGCGAGGCCGAGCAGCGGCAGGGTGAGTTGCGACAGCGTTATCGAGACCGGTGGCCCGGCCGGCAGCCATCCTCGGCACCAGAGGGCGGAGAGGGTGATCAGCAGCGCGGCGGCGGCCGGTGCGGCGGCGCCACGCCGGCCGGAGCGGGCGGTCGAGCCGATCGCGATGAGCAGGAGCAGTTGACCGGTGCCCAGCCAGGCGATGACCCGGTCGAAGCCGGGCAGTGACCGGTCCGTCAGGCAGCCCGGCCGGGTGGGGTCGTCGTCGCAGCCGACGGGGGGACGTAGCTCGGCCAGCGGGCTGCCGGCGGCACCGTCGGGCAGCAGCAGCACCGCGAAGGTCCCGGCCAGGCCGATTCCGGTGAGGACGATGACCGCGATGCTCCATCGGCCGAGCGGGGTGGCACCGTCGCGTCGGGTCAGGAAGGGGCGGCCGATCGCCACCAGGGTGATCACCAGTACGGCGGTGAACGCGGCCACGGCGGACCAAGTGATCACCGCCCGGAGACCGTGCGGCGGGTCGAGCACCGAGACGGTGCCGAGCGGCACGGCCGCCGCGATCACGATGCCGGTGCACAGGTGCAGCACGGCGGTGCGGCGTAATTGCCCCTCGCCCCACCAGAACGTCGGGTCCTGTAGCGGGTTGGTCGACGGCCCGGGTGGCGGCTCGGGTGCCGGCGGTGGCTCCTGCACGGGCTGACCGACCGGCACGTCGGCGTCGACCGGCGGCGGGGTACGCCGACCCGCCGGGTTCGTGGACGGGTCGGCCGGCATGACCGCCTCGTACTGGTAGGTCCGCCAGGTGACCAGACCGAGCACCGCGATCATGACCAGCGGCACGGTGAGCCCGACGGCCATGGCCCGGCCGCCCTGCTGCCACCAGGGGCTGGCGAGGAAGTTCCACGGCCCGGGGATCCGGTTCAGGCAGTCGTGGTCCACGCACTGCCAGCCGATGAGGTCGACGCCGACGCCGGTCATCGCGAGCACGGGGGTGGCGGTCAGGCTCAGGCAGAAGAGCCTGATCAACCAGGCCGTCATGCCGGAGCGGCTGGTCAGGCGGTCGGTGGTGGGGTCGGCCGGAATCCCCGGGCGGGCGTGCAGGGCGACGTTGGCCAGAGTGAAGGGCAACAGCAACGTCCACAGGGCCCGCTCCACGTCGCGCGCGGTCCGCGCACCGGAGGTCAACTGCCCCCAGCTGTACGCCTCGACGACGATCGGGTCGGGGCTGGCGATCGGGGAGCGGTAGAAGCCGGTGACCGGGCCACCGGCGACGAGCCGTGGGTGTGCTGGCTCGCCGCCGGGTTCCGTGGTCAGACCCAGGGTCTCGGCGGGCGGTGTGTTGGACACTCCGTGTACGCGCAGTTCGAGGATCCGACCTCCCATACGTGCCTCCTGGTGACGTGCCTGTCACCTACAGTGCCCGATGCGGAGGGTTGCGCGCTACTCGCCGAGGATGGTGTTTACGCAGCTAGAAGGGCCATTGTGGGGTCAATCGAGCTGGCGTGCCGGGCGGGCCGGATTACCGACCGCTACGACGTTGGCGGGGATGTCGCGGGTCACCACGGCGCCCGCGCCGACGACCGCGTTGGCACCGACGGTGACTCCGGCGAGGACTATCGCCCCGCCGCCGAGCCAGACGTTGTCGCCGATGGTGATCGGTCGAGCCGCCTCCCACTTCGCCCGGCGCGGCTCCGGTTCCACCGGATGCGTGGGGGTGAGCAGCTGCACGTTCGGACCGATCTGCACGTCGGCGCCGATGGTGATCGGTGCGACGTCGAGGAAGACCGCGTGGTAGTTGACGAAGCTGCGGGGTCCGATCCGGATGTTGTAGCCGTAGTCGCAGTAGAACGGTGGCCGGATCCCGGTCTCCTCGCCGAGTTCGCCGAGCAGTTCGTGTAGTGCCGCCCGGCGCGCCTCCTGGTCGTCGACGCCGCTGTTGTTGATCTGTTCCATCAGGCGCAGGGCACGGAGGTGGTCGGCGACCAGTTCCGGATCGTCGGCGAGGTACGGCTCACCGGCGAGCATGCGTTCCTTCATGGACGTCATCCGTCCGATCATGCCCGGCTCCGCCACGGCTAGGACTCAACTTCGTCGAATTTATGACTCCCATTTGCATACTCGGTATGCAAGTCTGATGGAAGTCGATGTGTCCTACATCGATATATACGCTCCAGAGGAGGATTCAGTTGCGACGAAGGAGCAAGCTGACAGCTACCGGACTCGTTCTGGGTCTGGTGCTCGGCGTACCGGCGGCGGCCACGGCCGCACCGGCCCCGCTGGCAACGGCCCCACCGGCCCACGCCCCGACCAGCCGACCGGACCTCGGTCGCGCCACTGTCACCCTGATCACCGGCGACCAGGTGACGGTCACCGCGAACGGCGCGAGCGTACGCCCGGCGGACGGGCGGGACGGCATCCGCTTCATCACCCAGCGCAAGCGGGACCACCTCTGGGTGGTGCCGCAGGACGCCCTGCCGTTGATCCGCGACGGACGGGTCGACCGCCGACTCTTCGACGTGACCGGGCTGATCGCCGCCGGCTACGACGACGCGCACCGGGACGACCTGCCGCTGCTCATGACCTACGGGTCGGCCGCCCGACGGGCCGGTGCCCCGGCCGGGGTGACCGTCACCCGTGACCTGGCCGCCATCGGTGGTGTCGCGGCCAGCGCCGACAAGCAGCACGCGGGCCGGCTCTGGGCCGAGGTCGCCGGCATGCGAGGTGCCCGGTTCGACGCGGCGGGGGGTGTCGAGCGGATCTGGCTCGACGGCCGACGGCAGCTGACGCTGGAACACAGTGTGCCGCAGATCGGAGCACCCGCCGCCCACCAGGCCGGCTTCACCGGGCAGGGGGTACGCGTAGCGGTGCTGGACACCGGCGTCGACGCCGCGCACCCCGACCTGACCGGCCGGGTCGCCGAGTCGCGGAACTTCACCGAGGAGGAGAACCCGGGCGACATCGTGGGGCACGGCACCCACGTCGCCTCGACCATCGCCGGCAGCGGTGCCGCCTCCGGCGGTCGCTACCGGGGCGTGGCACCCGACGCGACCCTGCTCTCCGGCAAGGTCTGTGAGGAGTACGGGTGTACCGAGTCGGCCATCCTGGCGGGGATGCAGTGGGCCGCCACCGAGGCCGAGGCGGACGTGATCAACCTCAGTCTGGGCGGGACGGACACCCCCGAGGTCGATCCGCTGGAGGAGGCGGTGAACGCCCTCACCGAGCAGACCGGCGCCCTCTTCGTGATCTCCGCCGGCAACTCCGGACGGAGCGGGACGGTCGGCTCACCGGCCAGCGCCGACGCCGCGCTCGCCGTCGGCGCGGTCGATCGCGACGACGAACTCGCCTACTTCTCCAGCCAGGGCCCGCGCGTCGGTGACGACGCCCTCAAGCCGGAGATCACCGGGCCGGGCGTGGACATCGTGGCCGCCCGAGGGCAGGGCACGCAGCTCGGTGACCCGGTCGGCGAGGAGTACGTCTCACTCTCCGGCACCTCGATGTCCGCACCGCACGTCGCCGGTGCGGCGGCGCTGCTCGCCCAACAGCACACCGAGGCGACGGCGGAATGGCTCAAGGCCGCCCTCATGGCCTCGGCCCGGCCGCATCCGGAGCTGAGCGCGTACCAGCAGGGGGCGGGCCGGGTCGACGTGGCGCGCGCCATCACCCAGTCGGTGGTCAGTGAACCGGCGAGCGTCTCGTTCGGCCGGACGCTGTGGCCGCACGACGACGACGAGCCGATCGAGCGCGAGGTGACCTGGCGCAACACGGCCACCACGCCGGTCACCCTGGAGCTCAGCGTCGAGGCCACCGGCCCGGACGGGGAACCCGCGCCGGCCGGCGTGTTCACGCTCGGCGCGGAGCAGATCCAGGTGCCGGCTGGCGGCACCGCGTCCACCACGGTCACGGTCGACACCAGCGGCGACGGCCCGGACGGTCACTACACCGGCCGGGTGGTCGCCCGGTCCGGCGATCTGGTGGCGCTGACCCCGCTGGCGGTGCACAAGGAGGTGGAGAGCTACACCCTTTCCGTGCGCCACCTCGATCTTGAGGGCGGGGTGCCGGACTACTACGTGAGCTTTCTGATCGGGTTGGACGACTTCAGCGACATCTTCTTCTCCGACCCGGACGGCACCGCCGAGGTGCGGGTGCCCAAGGGGCGGTACGGCCTGGCCAGCTTCCTGGTCGACGAGACCGACGAGAGCCTGGTGCTGATGGCCCAGCCGGAACTGGTGGTGGCCGCCGACGGCGAGGCCGTGGTGGACGCACGCGTGGCGAAGCCGGTACGCATGACCGTGCCGGACCGGTCGGCGACGCCGGCTCTGGTCGCCGTCGACGCGACCTTCCAGTTCGACGACGGGTCGGCCTCGTTCGGCGCGATCGCCGACGACTTCGGCGGGCTGTTCAGCGGACAGGTCGGCCCCCGGACCTCGGCGGATCACTTCTTCGCCGCGTTCCACAGCCAGTTCGCCGACCTGGAGGCGGCCAGCAGCCCGTACCTCTACGCACTCGCCGAGATGGTCCCGGGTCGGCTGCCGTCCGGATTCACCCGCGACTACCGCCGCAAGGATCTGGCCACCGTCAAGCCGACCTTCACCGACAGCCATCCGGGCACGGTCGCCGAGCGGGTGTCCTTCGCCCAGTTCGAGCCCGACGTGGGCGGCTGGGCGGTGGGCCTGCCGGTCGCGGTGCCGGGCAAGCGGATCGAGCACTACAGCACCAAGGCGGTGCGCTGGAACACCGAGCTGTGGTCCGGCACGGTCAGCGACGACTCGCCGTGGCTCGAACCGGTGGCCGTGTTGTTCTCCGAAGCGATGGCGTACCGGGGTGGACGCACCTACCAGGAGGTCTGGAACGGCGCACCGCACGGCCCGTCGTTCCCGGCGCCGCGGTGGCCGGAGGAGGGCCTGACCCGGCAGGGCGACCTGATCACCCTCTCCGTGCCGCTGCACAGCGACGCGGCGGGACACCCGGGTGGTTCGCTGGTGGACACCGGGCGTACCGCGCTGTACCGCGACGGCAAGTTGGTCGGTGAGTCCTCGGATCTCGGCTGGGCTCAGTTCGAGGTGCCGGCCGGGCCCGCCAGGTACCGGTTGGAGACCTCGGCGAAGCGCTCCTTCACCGATCTGAGCACCGAGGTCGCCACCACCTGGACGTTCCGGTCCCGGCACGTCCGGGGCGACGAGCCGGTCCGGCTGCCCGCCTCGGCGATCCGCTTCGCACCGCGACTGGACGAGCGGAACACGGCTGCGGCGGGTCGGGCCTTCGTGATCCCGGTCGCGGTGCAGCGGCAACCCGGTGCACCGGCGGCGAAGACGACCTCGTTGACCGTCGAGGTCTCCTACGACGGCGGTAAGCGCTGGCAGCACGCGAAGCTGCGCAAGGTCGGTAACGGCTGGCAGGCCACCGTGCAGCACCCGCGCGGCCCCGGCCACGTGTCGCTGCGGGCCACCGCCCGCGACGCCGACGGCAACACCGTCACCCAGCGGATCATCCAGGCGTACCGCCTGCGGTGAGCCGCACCCCGGTGGTCCCGCCCCGGGCGCGGGCGGGACCACCGGGGTCCGAGGCGTTAGGAAGGACCCCTTCCTATACGTGAGGCGTTAGGAGGGGGCCCTTCCTTGCTCGTCAGTCGTTGGCGTGCAGCGCGGCGTTCAGCTCGATGCCCCGGCCGGTGCGGGGCCGGGCCTCCAGCGCACCGGAGACCGAGTTGCGCCAGAACAGCAACCCGTCGACGCCGGACAGTTCACGGGCCTTGACGACCCGGCCGTCCGGAAGGCTGATCTTCGAGGCGGCGGTGATGTAGCAACCCGCCTCCACCACGCAGTCGTCACCGAGCGAGATGCCGACACCGGCGTTTGCGCCGACCAGGCTGCGCTCGCCGATGCGTACCTTGTCGGTGCCGCCGCCGGAGAGGGTGCCCATGATGGAGGCGCCGCCGCCGATGTCCGAACCGTCACCCACCACCACGCCCTGCACGATGCGCCCCTCGACCATCGAGGTGCCGAGCGTGCCGGCGTTGAAGTTGACGAAGCCCTCGTGCATGACGGTGGTGCCGGAGGCGAGGTGCGCGCCGAGCCGGACCCGGTCGGCGTCGGCGATCCGCACTCCGGAGGGCACCACGTAGTCGGTCATCCGGGGGAACTTGTCCACCCCGTAGACGCCGAGGTGGCGGCCGGCGGCCCGCTCGATGACGCGCAGTTCGTCCACCCGATCCGGTGGGCACGGCCCGGCGGAGGTCCAGGCCACGTTGGCCAACTTGCCGAAGATGCCGTCGAGGTTGATCTCGTTGGGGCGCACCAGGCGGTGGGAGAGCAGGTGCAGCCGCAGGTACGCGTCCGAGGCGTCCTTGATCGGGTCGTCCAACGAGCCGATCACGGTGACCACCTGGACGGTACGCAGACCCGGCAGGGCCCGGTCGCCGATCGCGCCGGGCGGCAGGTCGAGCACGTCGGCCTCGTCCTCACCGGCCACCAGCGGCAGTTCACCGAGGCCCAGCTTGCCGGTCGGGTACCAGGTGTCGAGCACCTGGTCCTCGGCGGTGACGGTGGCCAGGCCGATGCCCCACGCGGATTGTGTGGACGTCACTTACTCACCCCTCGCTCCCTGCTGGGTTGGCTGCTCGCGACCGCTGGCGAGCCGCCGCGTGCCTCGGCGACGGGCTCGCGCCGCACGGTCGCCGGTTGTGACGGTACCGTGCGGACCATGGAGAACCCGCTTACCCCCGAGGTCCTCGCCGATCCGGTGGCGTTGACCCGTGCGCTGGTGGACATCGAGTCCGTGTCCCTCAACGAGAAGGCCATCGCCGACTGCGTGGAGGAGGTGCTGCGGGTCGCTCCGCACCTGACGACCTACCGGCACGGCAACACGGTGATGGCCCGTACCGACCTGGGGCGGGCTTCCCGGGTGGTGTTGGCCGGCCACCTGGACACCGTGCCGTTGAACAACAACTTCCCGTCGACCCTGCGCGGTGACCTGATGTACGGCTGTGGCACCTCGGACATGAAGTCCGGGGTCGCCTTCGCGCTGCACCTCGCGACGAGGCTGGCCGAGCCCCGCTACGACGTGACCTACTTCTTCTACGAGGCCGAGGAGATCGAGTCGAAGTACAACGGGCTGCACCTGGTCGCGCAGGCGCACCCCGACTGGCTGGAGGCGGACTTCGCCCTGCTGCTGGAGCCGACCCACGGCGTCGTCGAGGCCGGCTGCCAGGGGACCATGCGGGCGGTCGTGGTGACCACCGGGGTTCGGGCCCACTCGGCCCGTTCCTGGCACGGTGTCAACGCGGTGCACGGTGCGGGGGAGGTGCTCCGCCGCCTGTCGGCGTACCAGGCCCGACGGGTGACCATCGACGGGTGCGAGTACCGGGAGGGTATGAACGCGACCCGCATCCACGGCGGGGTCGCCGGAAACGTGGTGCCGGACCGCTGTGAGATCGAGGTTAACTACCGGTTCGCGCCGGACCGCACCCCGGCCGAGGCCGAGGCGCACCTGCGTGAGGTTTTCGCGGACTACGAGCTGACGGTGACCGACTGCGCGGCCGGTGCGCTGCCCGGGCTGGAGGCCGCCCCCGCGCGGGAGTTCCTGGCGGCGGTGGGTGCCGCGCCGATCGGCAAGCTGGGCTGGACCGACGTGGCCCGGTTCGCGGCGATGGGGATCCCGGCGCTGAACTTCGGCCCGGGGGATCCGAACCTGGCGCACCACCCGGACGAGCACGTCGAGATCAGCAAGATCCGCGAAGGGGCGGCCACCCTGCACCGCTGGCTCACCGCCGCCTGACCGGCCGGCGTCCGCGTGGACGCCGCGACAGGTCAGACCGAGGTCAGACGGGACTCGGTGCCGGAGTCGGTCGGCGGCTCGGGTGGGGTTTCGAGCAGGCGGCTGCGGCGGCGCTCGGCCACCAGGTCGCGGATGCGTCGCTGCATCTGTCGGCGAATCCTGATCCGTTCGCTGTTGTTGATCACGCTGTCTCCTCCCCCGAAGCCCGCGCGCCGGGGCATACCCGGTATGTGAATAGTAAGACGTACGGCAAAGCGAATTGGTTGCACAAGATCACAAAGTGTTTGCCGGGTTCTCTGGCTGGACTCCACTACGGTTGCTTCCATGACCCAGAGCAACCGGCGTGAACGGGGGCGGGAGCGGCACCGGGGCGCTGTCACACTCCGTCGTCAGTCGATCACCGGCAGCACTGCGGACCAGAGTCTGCTGGACTCCCGCGCGCGGGCCGACTGGAAGACAAAGGACGCCTGGCGGGCGCTGCGCATCCTCTCCGAGTTCGTCGAGGGCTTCGACACCCTCGCCGACCTGCCGCCGGCGGTCAGTGTCTTCGGTTCGGCGCGCAGCAAGCCGGACAGTCCCGAGTGCCAGCTCGCCGAGGCGTTGGGCGCGGCACTGGCCCGGGCCGGCTACGCGGTGATCACCGGCGGCGGTCCCGGCGTGATGGAGGCGGCCAACAGAGGGGCCAGCGAGGCCGGGGGTCACTCGGTCGGCCTCGGCATCGAACTCCCCTTCGAGCAGGGCATTAACGAGTGGGTCGACCTCGCCATCGACTTCCGCTACTTCTTCGCCCGCAAGACCATGTTCGTCAAGTACGCCCAGGCGTTCGTGGTGCTACCGGGCGGCTTCGGCACCATGGACGAGCTTTTCGAGGCGCTCACCCTGGTGCAGACCGGGAAGGTGACCCGGTTCCCGGTGGTGCTGATGGGCACGGACTACTGGCAGGGTCTGCTCGACTGGTTGCGGGACACGATGGCCGCCGAAGGCAAGATCGGCCCGGTCGACCTGGAGCTGATCTGCGTCACCGACGACGTCGCCGCGGCGGTCCGGCACATCGTGGAGGCCGAGGCCGCGCTCAATGTCGAGCAGGAGGCCGTACGCGAGGAGGCGGTCGCCCGGACCGCCGCCGCCCAGCAGGCCGCGGCCGACGCTCCGACCGCGACCGACGGCTCCGCGGGAGGCTGACCGGTGGCCGCGATCTGCGTGTTCTGCGCCTCGTCGCGCACCCTCGACCAGCGTTGGCTCGACCTGGCGGCCGAGACCGGCGCGCAGCTCGCCCGGCGCGGGCACACCGTGGTCAGTGGCGGCGGCCGCGTCGGGATGATGGGCGCGCTGGTCGAAGGCGCACGGTCGGCGGGAGGCCGCACGATCGGTGTCATACCGCAGGCGCTGGTCGACCTGGAGGTCGCCGACCTCACCTCCGACGAGTTGCTGGTCACCGACTCGATGGCCAGTCGGAAGATCCTCATGATAGAGAAGTCGGACGCCTTCCTCACCCTGCCCGGCGGCCTCGGCACGCTCGACGAGCTTTTCGAGGTCTGGACCACTGCGACGCTCGCCCTGCACCACAAGCCGATGGTGTTGGTGGACACCGACGGCTTCTACGGCCCGCTGCTGGCCTGGCTGCGTGATCTCGCCGGTCAGAGGTTCCTCAAACCAGCCGGGTTCAACCTGCTCCGGTCGGTCGACACCGTCCCTGGTGCTATCGACCTGATTGAATCCCAGCTCACCTGAGCCGACGGCGGCTCACCCCGCCGGTGGTCGGCGCGAGACGCGCCCGGCTGGTCGGCACGGGGCACAGCCGGGCGGTCGGCGTGGGGCGCGGCGGGATGGTCGGCGTCTGGCGCGGTGCCGAGCAGCGCTCCCACCTCGCGGTATGTCGAGCGTTCGGGCGTCTACCGGGCCGGGTAAGGCGCGTCGAGCGGTGTCGCAGGGCCGTGATGGGATGGCGGGATGCAGGCGTACCGGTTGGTGCGTCGGCCCGCAGGGCCGACCGAGGGGAGCAGCCCGTCCGCCGGGCCGCCCTCGGCTGCTGCTCGACCGCAGGCCGCCCCGGCTCAGACCGGGCCAGGGCAGGCGAACCCGGGCCAGTCCGCGCCGGGTCAGGAAGCGCCGGGTCAGGCTGCCGCCGGTCGGGTGGATCCGCGTCAGGCGGAGGTCATCGCGCACACCGCCGGCCCGATGCTCGTCCTGGGTGGACCGGGCACCGGGAAGACGCACACCCTGGTCGAGGCGGTCACCGCCCGGGTCACCGAGGGAGTCGACCCGGAGCGGATCCTGGTGCTCACCTTCAGCCGGCGGGGTGCCGCACAACTGCGGCACCGGATCGAGGCGCGGATCGCCGCCACCGGGCAACGGGTGCTGCGCGAGCCGCTGGTGCGCACCTTCCCCGCGTACGCCTTCGGTCTACTGCGGCGGGCCGCCGCAGAACGCGGCGAGCCCTCACCCCGGCTGCTCACCGGCCCGGAGCAGGATCTCGTCATCCGTGAGTTGCTGGCGGCCGTCGACGCGGAGTCCGACGCGGAACCCGACGACGATCCGGTCGGTTGGCCGGTCGACCTGCGGCCGGCGCTGCGTACCCGGGCATTCGCCGCCCAGTTGCGTGACCTGCTGATGCGGGCCGCCGAGCGCGGGGTGGGCCCGGTCGAGCTGGCCAGGATCGGTGAACGACTCGGTCGCGCCGACTGGCCCGCCGCCGCCCGCTTCCTACGGCAGTACGTCGCCGTGCTGGCCCTGCGCGACGTGGCCAACCGTGGCTCGGTCGCGTACGACCCGGCGGAGCTGGTCCGGGCGGCCACCGGGATGCTGCGCGACGACCCGGAACTGCTGGCCGCCGAGCGACGCCGGTTGGCGTGCGTCTACGTCGATGAGCTGGCCGACACCGATCCCGCGCAGCTGGAGCTGCTGGAGACGGTGGCCGGCGGCGGGCTTGCGCTGGTCGCCTTCGCCGATCCGGACTCCTCCACGTACGCCTTCCGGGGAGCCGACCCGACGGGCGTGGCGACCTTCCCGCACCGGTTCCGCACCGCCTCCGGCGCTCCGGCCGCCCAGGTGCTGCTGACCACCAGCTATCGCGCGGGCGAGCGGCTGTTGGCCGCGACCGCCCGACTGGCCCGACGGCTGCGCGGACCGGCCGCGCATCGACGGCTGCGACCACTGCCGGACACGCCACCGGGCACCGTGGAGGTACGCACGTTCTCCTCGACCACCAGCGAGGCGGCGTGGCTGGCGCACGCCCTGCGGGAGGCGCATCTGCTCGACGGCGTGCCGTGGGCGCGGATGGCGGTGCTGGTCCGCTCCACCGCCCGGCAGCTGCCCGGATTGCGCCGGGCGCTGCACGCGGCCGGCGTGCCGACGGTGGTGCACGGCGAGGACCTCCCCCTGCACCTGCAACCGGCGGTCGCGCCACTGCTGCTCCTGCTGCGGTGCGCGCTGGAGCCGGAGCGGCTCGACGAGGAGGCCGCCGTCGCATTGCTGCACTCCCCGCTCGGTGGTGCCGACCCGTTGGCGGAGCGGCGGCTGCGGCAGGGCCTGCGTGCCCTCGCCCTGGCCCGGGGCGACCGCCGACCCTCGGGCGAGCTGATCGTCGAGGCGCTGCGCGACCCGGCCGAGCTGGCGGGAGTCGAGCGACGCTGGGCCGAGCCGGCGCAGACGGTGGCCGGGCTGCTGGCCGTCGCCCGGGAGGCGGCCGCCCGACCGGCCGCCACCGCCGAGGAGGTCCTCTGGGCCGTCTGGCGGGCCAGCGGGCTGGCCGAGCTGTGGTCGGCGGCGCTGACCCGGGGTCCGGGCGTGGCCGGCGAGGGTGATCTCGCCCGGCGGCGTCGGGCCGAGGCGGCCGACCGCGACCTGGACGCGGTGCTGGTCCTCTTCGACGCGGCAGCCCGCTTCACCGACCGGCTGCCGGGTGCGCGTACCGAGGTCTTCCTCGACCACGTCCTCGGTCAGGAGTTGCCGGCCGACACGCTCGCGCCGACCGCCGACCGGGGCGACGCCGTGCGGCTGCTTACCGCGCACGCGGCCAAGGGACACGAGTGGGATCTGGTCGCGGTGGCCGGGGTCCAGGAGGGTGTCTGGCCGGACCTGCGCCTGCGCGGCAGCCTGCTCGGTTCGGAGCGCCTGGTCGACGTGCTGGCCGGTCGAGGGGACGGCGCGGCCGAGGCGGCCACCGTGGTCGGGCAGACCTCCGCGTTGCTCGACGAGGAGCGGCGGCTGTTCCACGTGGCGGTGACCCGGGCCCGGCGACGGTTGCTGGTCAGCGCGGTCGCCTCCGCCTCCGTGGGCGGTGACGACCACGAGGAGCAACCCAGCCGTTTCCTCTACGAGCTGGGCGCCACCGACGATCCGGGGCAGCTGCCGCCGGGTCAGCCGGGCACCGCTCCGACGGAGCCGGGCGATGACGGCCCGGGTGCGTCCGCCGGGCGGCTGCCGTTGAGTCGGCCGCCCCGGGCGCTCACGCTGCCCGCGCTGGTGGCGGAGCTGCGTACCGCGTTGGTCGACCCGGCCGCACCGGTTACCCGGCGGCGCGCGGCCGCCGCCGAGCTGGCTCGGCTGGCCGCCGCCGGGGTGTCCGGCGCGCACCCGGACGACTGGTGGGGCCTGCGTCCCCTCTCCGACGACCGGCCCCTGGTCGACGACGGTGAGCCGGTCCGGGTGACGCCGTCGGGGATGGAGAGCGCGCTGCGGTGCAGCCTGCGGTGGTTGCTGGAGCGGCACGGTGGCAGCGCACCGACCAGCACCGCGCAGGGCGTCGGCAACCTGGTGCACGCGGCGGCGATGCTCGCCGAGGACGCCCGCGTCGACCGGGAGACGCTGCTGGACTACGTCGCCGCCCGCTTCGACGCGATCGAGTTGGCCGCGCGGTGGATGGTCGGCCCGGAGCAGGCCCGGGCCGAGGCGATGGTCGACAAGCTGCTGCGGTGGCTGGCCGCCAACCCGCGTCGGTTGCTCGCCATCGAACACGAGTTCGCGGTACGCCTCGACGACCCGCACCGGCCGGTCGAACTGACCGGCCGGGTGGACCGGTTGGAGGTCGACGCGGACGGCCGGTTGGTGGTGGTCGACCTGAAGACCGGCAAGTCCACCGCGGTCACCGAGGGGGAGGTGGCCGAGCATCCGCAACTGGGCGCGTACCAGGCGGCGGTGGAGGCGGGCGCGTTCGCCGAGTTCGGCGACGAGCCCGGCGGCGCGGCGTTGGTGCAGCTCGGCACCAGCGCGAAGGACGCCCGCGAGCAGGCCCAACCGCCGGTGACCGACGGTCCGGAGGCCGGCTGGGCGACCGCGCTGGTGCGTCGTACCGCCGACACCATGGCCGCGGCGACCTTCGCGGCGGTCGCCAACTCGAAGTGCCGGGTCTGCCCGGTGCGCAGCAGCTGCCCGGTCTCCGGCCAGGGACGGCAGGTGGTCGAACCGTGAGCCAACCGACCCTGTTCGAGCCGGTCCCACCGGCGCCTCGCACCGCCGACGCCGGGCCCCGGTACACGCCTACGGAACTGGCCAAGCTGCTGCGGCTGCCGGCACCCACCCGGGAACAGGCGGCGATCATCGCCGCGCCGGTGGAGCCGCTGCTGGTGGTCGCCGGTGCGGGCTCGGGCAAGACCGAGACGATGGCCGCCCGGGTCGTGTGGCTGGTGGCCAACTCGTACGTCCGACCGGAGCAGGTGCTCGGCCTCACCTTCACCCGCAAGGCCGCCGGTGAACTGGCCCACCGGGTACGCGTCCGGCTCGACCAGCTGATCCGGCGGTTGGGTCGACGCGAGCGGAATCCGCTCGACGACCCCCTCGCCGGTGAGCCGACGGTGGCCACCTATCACTCGTACGCCGGGCGGATCGTCACCGAGCACGGCCTGCGTGCCGGGTACGAGCCGTCGACCCGGCTGCTGACCGAGGCGTCCCGCTGGCAGTTGGTCGACATGATCGTGCGCAACTACGACGGGGACATGTCCGAGGTGGACCGGATGCCGAGCACCGTCACCGACGCGGTGTTGGCGCTCGCCGGCGAGCTGGACGAGCACCTGGTCGACCCGGACGAGCTGGCGGCCTGGACCGGCCGGTTCTTCGCCGACGTGCAGTCGCGTCCGGGGCGGATCTACGCGGGTGTGCGCAAGGCCCTCGCCCTCCAGCAGACCCGGCTGAAGCTGCTACCGCTGGTGCGTGCGTACGCCCGCCGCAAGGACGACTTCGAGGCGATGGACTTCGCCGACCAACTCGCCCGGGCGGCCCGGGTCGCCCGGGACCATCCCGCCGTCGGTGAGATCGAGCGCGACCGCTACCGGGTGGTGCTGCTCGACGAGTACCAGGACACCAGCCACGCCCAGGTGGTGTTGCTCCGCGCGTTGTTCGGCGGCGGCCACCCGGTGACCGCGGTGGGTGATCCCTGCCAGTCCATCTACGGCTGGCGGGGAGCCAGCGCCGGCACCCTGGACCGGTTCCCGACCGAGTTCGCCCGAGCCGACGGCAGCCCGGCGCGGGTGCTCGGGCTGACCACCAGCTGGCGCAACCGGCCCGAGATCCTCGCGGTGGCGAACGCGCTGGCCACGCCGCTGCGCGCGGCCGGTGCCCGGGTGCCGGAGCTGCACGCCGCGCTCGGCGTCGACGATCCGATCCCGCATCGCAGCCCACGCGGGGCAGCCGCCGGCACGGTGCACTGTGCCCTGCTGCCGACCTACGCCGACGAGGCCGACTGGATCGCCGACAGCGTGTTGGCCGCCTGGCGGGGCGCGGCCGGTGCGCCGGGCGCGCTGCCCGAGCAGATTCCGGTCACCCGTCGCCCGACCACGGCGGTGCTGGTCCGACTGCGGAGCCAGATCCCGCCGATCGCCGCCGCGCTGCGCGAGCGCGGCCTGCCGGTCGAGGTGGTCGGGCTCGGCGGCCTGCTGGACACCCCGGAGGTACGCGACGTGGTCTGCACCCTGCGGGTGCTGGCCGATCCGACCGACGGGGCCGCACTGCTGCGGCTGTTGACCGGCGCGCGGTGGCGGATCGGGCCCCGGGATCTGGTGGCCCTGCACCGTCGGGCCAGGGCCATCGCGGCGGCTCGCCGACGACTCGCCGACGACGGCGACCCGGAGATCACCCCTGATCGTCTCGACGAGGCGACCCTGGTGGAGGCGCTCGCCGACCTGGGGCCCGCGCAGGCCTACTCGGCCGAGGGGTACGCGCGGCTGCGCGCGTACGCCCGGGAGCTGGGTCTGCTGCGCTACCGCCTGGACCAGCCCCTGCCGGAGCTGATCGCGGACGTCGAGCGGACCACCGGGCTGGACGTGGAGGTGGCGGTACGGGCAGGCCGCGACGGCGCCGGTGACGCCGGTCTGGCCCGGGGGCACCTGGACGCGTTGGGTGACGTGGCCGCCCGGTTCAGCGGGGAGTCACCGGCCGCCACGCTCGCCGGTTTCCTGGCCTATCTCGCCGCCGCCGAGGAGGAGGAGCGCGGACTCGCCCCGGGCGAGGTGGAGGTGGTCGAGGGTGCGGTGCAGATCCTCACCGCGCACGCGGCCAAGGGGCTGGAATGGGACGTGGTGGCGGTGGCCGGGCTGAGCCGTGGCGTGTGGCCCGGGCCGGTCCGCAACTCCGACCACTGGCTGGGTGGTCTGGGCGTGCTGCCGTTCCCGCTGCGGGGAGACGCCGACGGGCTGCCGGAGCTGGCCCTGGCCGAGGCGGACGACCAGCGGGGGGTGGCCCGGGCGTTGGAGGACTTCACCGACGCCTGGCGGGCCCATGACGAGCGGGAGGAACGACGGCTGGCGTACGTGGCGGTGACCCGGCCGCGCCGCCTGCTGCTCTGCTCCGGTCACTGGTGGGGTGACGGCACCAAGCGTCCGCGCGGCCCGTCGGCGCTGCTCCGCGAGGTGTACGACGCCTGCCTGGACGCGGGCGCCGGTCACCTGGTGGACGAGTGGACTCCGGAACCGGCACCGGACGCGGTGAATCCGACCACCGAGGTGGTGCTGCGGGCGGAGTGGCCGGCGGATCCGCTCGGCCCCCGCCGTCCGGCGTTGGCCGAGGCGGCTGCGCTGGTCCGCCGTTTCCTGACCGACGGCGACGAGCAGGCCCCGGCCGAGGCGGCCGGTTCGGATCCGGAGGTGGCCCGCTGGCGGCGGGAGACGGACCTGCTGCTGGCGGAGCGGGCGGAGTTGAGCCGGCTCTCCGGCCCGGTCGAGGTGCCGCTGCCCGACCATCTGTCGGTGACGCAACTCGTCGCGTTGCGTCGGGATCCGGCCGGGCTGGCTCGGGCCCTGCGCCGCCCGATGCCGACCGAGCCCAACCCGTACGCCCGCCGGGGCACCGCGTTCCACGCCTGGCTGGAGCAGCGGTTCGGGGCGGACCGGCTGCTCGACACCGACGAGTTGCCCGGGGCGGCGGACGCGGACGCGGCACCGGACGAGGCGCTGGCCGAACTTCAGCGCCGCTTCCTGGCCAGCGAGTGGGCGGACCGTACCCCGATCGAGGTGGAGGTGCCGTTCGCGACGGTGATCGGCGGCGTGGTCGTACGCGGCCGGATGGACGCGGTGTTCCGCCGGCCCGGCGACCGCTTCGACGTGGTCGACTGGAAGACCGGCGCCCGGCCGGAGGGGGCCGCCGCCGAGGTGGCGGCGGTGCAGTTGGCGGTCTACCGGCTGGCCTGGGCGGAGCTGGCCGGCGTGCCGGTGGAGCGGGTCGGCGCGGCGTTCCACTACGTACGGGACGGGGTGACCGTCCGTCCGGCCGACCTGCTCGACGCCGACGGGCTGACCACGTTGATCAGCTCGGTTCCCGAGTCGGAGTGAGGCACTGGCGCGATGCCGGTTTCGTGGTAGGGTTCCTCTCGTTGCAGTTTCGGTTACCAGCTCTGTTTGCGCCTGGCGGAATGTGGCCCCAGGCGCTCTTTGTTATGTCCGGACATCTCCGGGCGGGGCGACCAGCAGCGACAGGCGTTTCGGGCAGGTTCGTCCGAAACATTCCTCCTCAACTCCGCAACAAGTGTGGGGTTGACGTTCCGTCAAGGAGACGAAACAAGCATGGCTATTGGCACCGTCAAGTGGTTCAACGCTGACAAGGGCTTCGGCTTCATCACCCCGGACGGCGGCGGCGCGGACGTCTTCGCCCACTTCTCGGCAATCCAGACCTCCGGCTACCGCAGCCTCGACGAGAACCAGCGGGTCGAGTTCGAGGTCGTGCAGGGCCAGAAGGGCCCGCAGGCGGAGAACATCCGTCCGGTCTGACCTCCGGTCACCCGGTTATCGGCCGGGTCGCCCCGTGCAATCGCGCACTGGTGGCGGCCCGGCCGTCGGTCTTTCCCAGCGGACGCTGGCCGGCTGCGTGGCCGCCGTCACCGGCCGGTCCGCTCCCGCGTTCTAGCTCCGACCAGGACCGCAATCCTGAGTCGGCAATCAGCATTCCGAGCGTCGGGTGGGCGACAGTCATCCTGGACCCAGTTCGAAATCCTGACTGCCGGGGGGAACGAGCCGGGGGCTCGGGTTCGGCAGGGGGAGAGGGCGACGATGGTGGGTACGGCAGCGCGTGAGCTGCTCCTGGTGATCGCGGTGGCGGCAGTCGGACTGCTGCTGGCCACGGTCGTGGCCTTCACTCCCTGGCCGGTCGAACCGGGCGGCCCCGCTCCGTCCGGGCTGGTGGACCTCCAACGACCGGCACCGACCGAGCACTCCGGCAGCGCGTCGGGCTGACCGGACGAGTTCGTCGGCCGGCCGTCGTACCGGACCGGTCGCCGTGTGCTTCGTCGCGTAGGCACCGGTGGGCACGCTGAGACGTTAGGGTCGGATCCGTGCCGACCCGTAGAGCGAGAATTCCAGCGACGAGGTATCCGGTCGAACGGCTCACCCTCGACAACGGCCTCCGGGTCGTGCTGACCCCCGATCGCAGCGCCCCGGTCATCGGGGTGGCGGTCGTCTACGACGTCGGCATCCGGTCCGAACCGCAGGGGCGTACCGGCTTCGCGCACCTCTTCGAGCACCTGATGTTCCAGGGCTCGGAGAACCTGGAGAAGCTCGCCCACTTCCGGCACGTGCAGGGCGCCGGTGGCACCTTCAACGGTTCCACCCACCTGGACTACACCGACTACTTCGAGACCCTGCCGAGCAACGCCCTGGAGCGGGCGCTGTTTCTGGAGGCCGACCGGATGCGCGGCCCCCGCCTGACCGAGGAGAACCTGCGCAACCAGGTCGACGTGGTCAAGGAGGAGATCCGGGTCAACGTGCTCAACCGGCCGTACGGCGGTTTTCCCTGGTTGACCCTGCCACCGGTGCTGTTCGACACCTTCCCCAACGCGCACGACGGATACGGCTCCTTCGACGATCTGGAGTCGGCCACCGTCGCCGACGCCGCCGACTTCTTCCGGCGCTACTACGCCAGCGGCAACGCGGTGCTGGCGGTCAGTGGGGACATCGACACCGCCGAGGCCGTGACGCTGATCGAGCGGCATTTCGGTGACGTGCCGGCCCGCCCGGCACCTGACCGGCCGGACTTCGACGAGCCGGACCTGACCGCCGAGCGCCGTTCCGCGTACACCGACCAGTTGGCTCCGCTGCCGGCGGTGGCGTCGGCGTGGCGGGTGCCCGACCCGATCGACGACTTCGCCGCCTACCTGCCGTACGTGGTGCTGGCCGAGGTACTCACCGACGGTGACGCCTCGCGACTGGTGGGGCGGCTGGTGCACCGGGACCGGGTGGTGACCAGCATCGGTGGCTACCTGGGCGTCATGGGTGACCCGTTCGACGTACGCGACCCGACCGCGCTGGTCGTCCAGGCGCATCTGCCGCCCGGCGGCGATGCCGACAAGGTGCTGCGGGTCCTCGACGAGGAGTTGGACCGGCTCGCCCAGGGCGGGCTCGAAGACGGCGAACTGACTCGCACCCAGGCGCGGATGGCGACCCACCTGCTCCGCGAGACCGACGCGGTGCTCGGCCGGGCGCTGCGGATGGCGGTGTTGGAGCAGCAGCGCGGCGAGCCGGGCTTGCTCGGCGAGCTGCCCAGCCTGCTCGGCGCGGTCACCGAGGAGCAGGTCCGGGCCGCCGCGGCCACCCTGCGCCCGGAACGCCGCGCCTCCGTCGAAGTCATCCCCGGCGGTGGCCGGTGAGCGCGAGGAGTGAGCCGGTTTTGCGAGCCCCGCAGTCGCGAACGAAGGACGGCTCGGTGAGCGCGAGGAGTGAGCCGGTCTTGCGAGCCCCGCAGTCGCGAACGAAGGGTGGGTTCCGTTGACCGCGACCGCGCAGCGTCGACCGCTGCCGCCGCTGGGTCCGACCCGGCGGCTCAAGCTGCCCCGGCAGGCCGAGCGCACGCTCGCCAACGGGCTTACCGTCATCGTGGTCCGCCGGCCTGCGGTCCCGCTGGTGGAGCTGCGGCTCTGGATGCCCTTCGGGCGGGTCAACCTGGCCCGGAGTCATCTGCTCACGCAGACGTTGCTCTCCGGTACGGAGACGATGAGCAGTGTGCAGATCGCCGCCGAGTTGCAGAAGATCGGCGGTGGGCTCTCCGCAGGGCTCGACCCGGACCGGCTGATGCTCTCCGGCACCGGTCTGGCCACCGGGCTGGACCGGATGCTGGAGATCCTCGCGGAGGTCCTCACCGGTGCCACCTACCCGACCGATTGGGTGGGCGTCGAGCGGGATCGGCTCGTCGACGGGATAGAGGTCGCGCGGAGCCAACCGGCGCACCAGGCCCGGACGGCGTTGCTCCGGCGGATCTTCGGCAAACACCCGTACGCCACGCAGACACCGGAGCCGGAGCAGGTCCGGGCCGTACGCCCGGCGGCGTTGCGGTCGCTGCACGCCCAGCGGGTGCATCCGGCGGGCGCGGTGCTCGTGCTGGTCGGCGACCTGCGTCCGGAGCGGGCGCTGGACGCGGCCGAGAAGGCTCTCGGCGACTGGAGCGGCGCCGGGCACGAGGCCCGGGTGCCGCCCATCCCGCCGCTGGCACCGGGGCCGTTGTTGCTGGTCGACCGGCCGGGTTCGGTGCAGTCGTCGATGCGGGTGGCGTTGCCGGCGGTGCCGCGTACGCATCCTGACCACGCGGCGTTGCAGCTGGCCAACCTGATCTTCGGCGGCTACTTCTCCTCCCGCTGGGTGGAGAACATCCGGGAGGACAAGGGCTACACGTACGGGCCGCACTCGCTGATCGAGCATTCGGTCTCCGGCTCGGTGCTGGTGGCCGCCGCCGAGGTGGCCACCGAGGTGACGGCACCGGCCCTGGTGGAAACGATCTACGAGCTGGGCCGGATCGCCACCGTGCCGCCCGATGCGGACGAGTTGGAGCAGGCCAGGCAGTACGCCCTCGGCACGCTCCAACTCGGCATCTCCACCCAGGCCGGGCTGGCGTCGTTGGTCAGCGCGTACGCCGGCAACGGGCTGCGGCTGGACTACCTGGCCGAGCACGCGGCCCGGCTGACCAAGGTGAGCGTCGACGACATCACCGAGGTGGCGGCCCGTTATCTCGCCCCGGCACGAGCGGTCACGGTGGTGCTCGGTGACGCCGAGCGGGTTGCCGCATCGCTGGCCACGCTGGCCCCGATCGAAACCGCTCCTGTCCCGTGTTGAGGCGGCACCGTCGTCCGGTGGGCACCCGCGCGGCCTGGCGTCGCGGGGGAGCACCGTGGTGAGCGGGGGCGTGGAGAACACCCCGCCGCTGGCCCGCTCCACGCTGGACCGTGCGGCGCACCGGCGTACCGACCCGCAGTGGTTGGCGCAGGCTTGGGCCGGGGCGCGGGTGCTGGTCCTGGACGTCGAGACGGGTGGGCGGGCGCTGGTGCGTACCGACACCGCCGCGCCGGAGTTGGTGCTGGTGACCGCCGACGCCCTGCCACCGGCACTCGCCTCGGGCGCGATGTTCCTCGGCGTCGAGCCGGACGGGGTGCCGGTCTTCTGCGTGCACAGCGCGTTACCGGTGACTGCGCAGACCCGACCGGCTCACCTGCGGGAGGTCGGGCATCTGCTCAGCGACCGGGACGCCGGGCTGTTCACCACCGCGTTGGCGTTGACCAACTGGCATCTGCGGCACCTCTACCACCCGGTCACCGGGGAGCCGACCCGGGCGGACGAGGCCGGCTGGACCCGGGTGGACAGTACCGGCGAGCGGGTGTGGCCGCGTACCGATCCGGCGATGATCGTGCTTGTGCACGACGGGGTCGACGGCGGCGAGGGCCGGTGCCTGCTCGGCAACAACGCCACCTGGCCCAGCAAGAAGGGCGTCCGGCGGTTCTCCTGTCTCGCCGGCTACCTGGAGCCGGGGGAGTCGGCCGAGGCCGCGGTGCTGCGCGAGGTCCGCGAGGAGGTCGGCGTCGAGGTTTCCGACATCACGTACGCGGGCAGCCAGGCCTGGCCGTTTCCCGGTTCGCTGATGCTCGGTTTCCTGGCCACCGCCGATTCGGCGCAACCGCTGCGGACCGACCCGGTCGAGATCGCCGAGGCGCGCTGGTTCTCTCGGCAGGAGATCGAGGCGGCGCTGGCCGGTCGACCGGTCGAGGTGGGCGACGCCCGGCTGCTGCTGCCTCCGCCCTCGTCGATCGCGCTGTTTCTGGTGCAGCGCTGGCTGGAACGCAGTTCCTGACGGAACGGTTCGGCCCCGGTCCGTGACCGTCGTTGCCGCGGCGGTCACGGACCGGGGACACCGGCCGTCGTGGTCGGCTGGGTGAGGAACTCGGCGGGGGAGCCGGTCGACCACGACGGACGTGGGGTGGATCAGGTGCCGGGCCGTCCGGGGGCGGCCCGCCGGTGGCGGGTCTCGTCCAGCGGCAGCACCTTGACCCGTTGCTTGCCGGAGCGTACGGCGCCCACGGTGGCGATGGCGCGGGCCAGCAGCAGTGCGGCGTCGCGGTCGTCGGCGTGGACGACCTGGCGACGTGGCTCGGGCCGGGCGGTCTCGTCTCGCAACCGTCGACCTCCGGCCCAGGCGGCGGTGATGTCGGTGTCGGCGGCGGCGCGTATCTCGGTGCGAACGATCAGGAACCGCATGGGGGTCTCCGGATGTGTCGCGACGGGGTGGAACCGTGGAAGTTCCACGTCACGGACGTCATCGTACGCCCGCCCCGCGTCCCAGCAAGTGAAACGCGCCCATTGGCGTACAGGCTCGACCGATCATCCGATCCCTGCTCAGGGGTTGTCGGACGACGACAGGGCCGCCGGCTCGACAGCCGACGGCCCGTTTGGACGCCCGGGTGTCAGGGCGTGCCGAACTCCCCGTTCCTGGCACCGGAGATGAAGGTCTGCCAGCCGGCCCGACCGAACAGCAGCACCGGGCCACCACGGTCCTTGCTGTCGCGCAGCGCCACTGCGGCGGGACCGTCGGACAGCGGTGCGACCTCCACGCAGTTGGAGGTCTGGCTGCGGGTACTGGTGCGCCAGGGTGCGTCCGCGAGCTGGGCGAGGACGGCTGTCGTGTTGCGGAACTCGTTCATCGTTGCGCTCCTGTGGTGAACCGATGGAACGAGTGGCACCGCACGTCCCGACGGTGACCGGTGGTGGTCACCGTTCCGTCAGGCGCCCGGAGGCTCTGCGGCGTTGAGCCGGCGCCGTTGCCGGACCACCCGCCACAGTGGGCGGGGTCGCCGCGGCGGACAGCTGTCCCGACGACTCCATCAGCCAGGAGAGGGTGTCCGATGCGGAGAGTGCCGCCGTGCAGAGCCACTCGAACACCACTTTATAGCGATTTATGGTGATTGCATCGGTCGACATGACGTCGGTGAAGCCACCTTCGATCGCGAGCGTTTCCGGATCGTGGGGATCGGCGAAGCGATAGAGCGAGAACGCGGTCGGCGGGAGGTACCACTGGCCGATCGGGGCGTCCCGGGGAAGCACGTGCAGCGTGACGTTCGGCAGTAGGGCCAGCTCGCAGAGCTGCGCCAACTGTTCCCGGAGCACCTCGGGGGGCCCGGCCCGGCGACCGAGCGCGGACTCCTCCAGCACCGCCGTGTAGCGGGGCGGATCGGTTTCCCGGGTGAGTGCCGACTGGCGCGCCAACCGGGCCTTGATCTCGGTTTCGATCTCGTTGTCGGCCTCCGGGACGCCAGCGGCCTGGTCGACCTGCCAGGCGGAGGAGATCCGCATCCGGGCGTACCCGGTGGTCTGCAACAGCCCCGGCACCAGCACCGGGTTGTACTCGGAGATCTCCGCGCAACCCGCCTCCAACTCGGCGAAGCCGCGCTGTTGTTGGGTCATCGCCGGATATCGCTTCAGCCACCCACGCATGTCACCGGCCTCCTGGGTGATGCTGAGCAACTCCGCCCGGACAGCGTCGTCGACGCGGTACAGGTCGAGCAGATCCCGGACGTCACCCGGGTCGGGTCGGCTGCGACCGTTCTCCAGGCGGGACAGTTTGGACGCGGAAGCCCAGCCGACGCGTTCGATGACCTGGTCGCCGGTGAGCCCGGCGGCCTCGCGCAGTCGGCGCAGCTCAACGCCGAGTCGGCGGCGGCGCAGGATCGGGCTGGGTGTGGCAGGAGGCACAGTGTCCTCTTTTCCGTCGACCGCCGCGGACGCGACGGTAACTGTATGAAATTCGCCCCCCACGGCCAGTATGGACGTCGCGACCGGCGTCGGAGGTACCGGCGGAGGGCGTGTCCCCAGAAGTACGCAGACCCGACAGCCACTCCGGTCGGCGCGATCCGCGTCGCCGGCTCCGCCGATTCCACCCACCCCGTGTCGCGCCCCCGGAGGATCAATGCGCACCGTCCTGAGTCGCCCGGACTTCCGCCTGCTCTTCGGTGGACTGCTGGCCAGCATGACCGCGGAGTCGATCCTGTTGCTGGCGCTCGCCGTCTGGGTGAAGGACCTGACCGGATCGGATGGGCTCGCCGGTGCCACGATCTTCGCGATCCTCGCGCCACGGATGCTCGCGCCGCTGGTCGGATGGTTCGTCGACAGGTATCCCGGCCGTCCCCTCTTCGTGATCACCAACCTCGCGACGGCGTTGCTGCTCACCCCGCTGTTCGCGGTCCGCGACGCGGGCGACATGTGGATCCTGTACGCGGTGGCCGCGTCGTACGGGTTGTCGAACCTGACCATCGGTACGGTGCTCAGCCGCCTGGTGCGGGAACTGGTGCCGCCGGACCTGCTCGGTGAGGCGAACGGGGCGTTGCAGACGGCTCGGCAGGGACTGCGGTTGATCGGCCCGCTCGCCGGTGCCGGTCTCTATCTGGCGCTCGGCGGATGGCTGCTGGTCGTGGTGGGGATTGTCGGATTCCTGCTCGCCGCCGTGGTGGTCGGTACGCCTCGGACGCTCCCCGGGCCCAGCGAGCTGCCGGCCGGGCCACGCGAGTCGCCGGCCGCGACGGCCACCGCCCGACTCCGCTGGCCGGAGGAACTGATCGCCGGACTCCGCCACCTGGCGGGCGAGCCGGCGCTGCGGCGGGCGTTGCTCGGGTACGGCCTCGGTTCGCTGGTGATGGGCTTCACCGAGACGCTGATCTTCGCGTACGTGGACCGAGGGCTCGGGCGGGATCCGGCCTTCGTGAGCGTGCTCTTCACCACGCAGGGCATCGGCGGTCTGGTGGGTGGGCTGTTCTCGGCGGCCGTGCTGCGTCGGGTCGGTGAGCTGGGCACCCTGGCCCTCGGGGTGGCGCTCTTCGGACCTGCCGCGCTGCTGCTGGCGTACCCGAATCTGTGGCTCGGCCTCGTCGCGGTGCTGATGGCGGGCCTGTCACTGCCGTTGTCGATGGTCGGGCTGCACACCCTGATCCAGCGGCGGACCCCGGCGGAACTGCTCGGCCGGGTCGCCGCCGCCGCCGAGGCGGTGGTCAGGTTCCCGCAGGCGGTCTCGATCGGCATGGGCGCGCTGATCGTCGCCCTGCTCGACTACCGGCTGGTGTTCGTGGCGGTCGGTCTGGTCACCCTGCTCGCCGGCAACCACCTCTGGCGCGGCCGTCACCTGAGCCCGCCGTCCGGACCGGCGACACGCCCCCGGATCCCCACCCAGCGCTCCGGCCCCGGCGTGGCCGACCACGACGTCGTCGCCTCGGGTGGACGGCTACCCGAGGCGACGACATCATGATCGTGTGGGTCAGACGGCGAGACTCGCCAGGTGCTGCTTGACCTGGTTGATCGACGGGTTGGTCAGCGCGCTGCCGTCGGCGAAGCGCAGCGTGGGCACCGTCTGGTTACCGCCGTTGACCTGCATCACGAACGTGGCAGCCGCCGGATCCTGCTCGATGTCGACCACCTCGTAGGCGATCCCCTCCCGGTCGAGCTGCGACTTCAACCGGTGGCAGTAGCCGCACCAGGGGGTGGAATACATCGTCAGCATGGTCAGATCCTCCAACGTCACGCCCGGTGGCTTGCCGATCAAGCACGGGCTATCCGCTGCAACATCAGGGGAAGCTGCGACAATTCCCCGCTGTGGTGGTTAACTCCGCAGCCGATCGCGTGCTGGCCGGGCTCGATCCGGAGCAACGCGCGGCGGTGACCGCCCCGGCCGGCCCGGTCTGTGTGCTCGCCGGAGCGGGCACCGGGAAGACCCGGGCGGTCACCTCCCGGATCGCGTACCGGGCGCTGACCGGTGAGATATCGGCCCGGCATGTGCTGGCGGTCACCTTCACCGCCCGCGCCGCCGCCGAACTGCGCCAACGGCTCGCCGCGGCCGGTGTGGCCGGCGTACAGGCACGCACCTTCCATGCGGCGGCGCTGCGTCAGGTGCGGTACTTCGCGCCCCGGCTGCTCGACGGCCGGGCCATGCCCGAGTTGCTGGACAGCAAGGTCAGGTTGGTCACCCTCGCGGCCGCGCGAGCCGGTCTGCGGGCCGACCGGACGGCCGCCCGCGACCTCGCCGGTGAGATCGAGTGGGCCAAGTCCTCCCTGGTAGAGCCGAGCGAGTACGTGGTGACCGCGGCCAAGGGGCTGCGGGAGACCACACACGAGCCGGCGAAGGTGGCGCAGGTGTTCGCCGCGTACGAGAAGCTCAAGCGCACCGGAGGTGTAATCGACTTCGAGGACGTGCTGCGGGCCGCGGTGTGGGGGATCGAGGAACATCCGGACGTCGCCGAACAGGTCCGCAACCAGTACCGACACCTCGTCGTGGACGAGTACCAGGACGTCAACCCGTTGCAGCAGCGGCTGCTCGACGCCTGGCTCGGCGGACGTGACGACCTGACCGTGGTCGGCGACGCCTCCCAGACCATCTACTCGTTCACCGGCGCCACCTCGGCATACCTGGTCGACTTCCCCCGGCGCTACCGGTCGGCCACCGTGGTCCGGCTGGTCCGGGACTACCGTTCGACACCCCAGGTGGTGGGGCTCGCCAACGCGGTCATCTCGCAGGCGCGGGGCACCGAGGCGCGGCTGCGCCTGGAGTTGGTCGGGCAGCGTCCGGCCGGTCCGGAACCGGAGCGGCGGATTTTCACCGACGAGCCGGCCGAGGCCGCCGCCGTGGCCGCCCGCTGCCGCGCGTTGATCGACGCCGGCACCCCGGCCCGCGAGATCGCCGTGCTGTTCCGCACCAACGCCCAGTCCGAGGCGTACGAGAAGGCGCTCGCCGAGGTGGGCGTGCCGTACCTGGTCCAGGGGGCGGAGCGGTTCTTCGAGCGCGCCGAGGTCCGGCAGGCGATGGTCGCGTTGCGGGCGGCGACCCGGTCCCTACCCGGTGAGATGCCACTGCCGGCGGCGGTGGTCGAGGCACTGGCCGGCGTCGGCTGGGCACCGGACGCGCCGCCGCCCGGCGGCGCCGCCCGCGAGCGGTGGGAGGCGCTGGCCGCGCTGGTGCAGCTCGCCGAGGAGTACGCGGCCACCCCGGAGCTCCTGCCGCTCGGGGTGGCCGCCACGGTGGAGCGCCCGGCCACCCTGACCGACTTCACCGAGGAGTTGGCCCGGCGGGCGGCCCAGCAGCACGTACCGACCGTGGAGGGGGTGACCCTGGCCTCCCTGCACTCCGCCAAGGGGCTGGAGTGGGACGCCGTCTTCCTGGTCGGCCTGGCCGAGGGCACCCTGCCCACCACGTACGCGCGCACCACCGAGCAGGTCGAGGAGGAACGCCGCCTGCTCTACGTCGGCATCACCCGGGCGCGGCAGTGGCTCTGGCTGTCGTACGCGTCGGCCCGTTCGCCGGGTGGCCGAGCGCGCCGGCCGTGTCGTTTCCTGCCGCAGCTGGCACCCACCTCGGCGACGGAGCGGGCCGGCGGGGGGCGGCCGGCACGGACCGCGCAGCGGCGTGCCGCCACCCGGATCGTCTCCTGCCGGATCTGCGGCACGACCCTGCTCTCCGGGCCGGACCGGAAGCTGGGCCGGTGTGCCACCTGCCCCTCCGACATCGACGACGAGCTGCACGAGCGGCTGCGCGAATGGCGGTCCCGGATGGCCGGGGCGCAGAAGGTGCCCGCGTACGTGGTCTTCACCGACGCGACGCTCGTGGCCCTGGCCGAACGGAGGCCGGGCCGGGCCGAGGAACTGGTCGCCATCGCCGGCATCGGGCCGCGCAAGCTCGGCCTGTACGGGGAGGCGGTGCTGGCGTTGGTGGGGGGCGCGGCGGTCGACGAAATCTGCCCACAGAAAAGTTCTGAATCTGACCGTTAATTCGTTTGCCCTCGCCCCGCAAGCAGGCATAGCCTCATGGCACACCTCGCAAGGTGGCCCTGTTCGGGCTGCTCACGGGGTTTGTGTCCGGGTCGACCACGAGTGAACGTCAAGGAGGTGGCACCGATGGAGAGCTACATCTACCAGCGTCCGACGGCGCTGCCCGTTGCCGTCGCTTCGCTGTCGGCTGCCCCGACGGCCGTCGCTGCGCTGGCGGAAGTCCGGGCCACCACCGTCGCCCCGCGACCGTGGGCTCCGCAGGTGCACCGGGCCGAGATTCAGGCCGAGCTGACTCTCGCACCGACTGCGAACGGGCTCCAGGGGAGCAGTGTCTTCACGGGCAAGGGCGTCGATGGCGTCAACAAGCGGATGGACGTCCGCGGTGTTCCACCTCGAGGTAGACCGGTCTGATCACAGACCACCGGCTCACCTCGAGGCCGCGGAACCCGCATACCGGGATCCGCGGCCTCAGTTTTTGCACCGCCGAAGTTCGTCAACAGCGATCCACGGGGGATCGCAGTGAGAGAGAGGTGACCGGGCGATGAGTCTGGCGTTGGCCCCGCTCGACGTGAGCGTCGAGGTGGAGGCGAACCTGCCCTGCCGGAAGTTCGACCCCGACCTGTGGTTCTCCGACTCGCCCACCGAGCTGGAACTGGCCAAGTCGCTCTGCGGGGACTGCCCGCTGCGCGTCGAGTGCCTGGCCGGCGCGGTCGAGCGAGCCGAGCCGTGGGGCGTCTGGGGCGGCGAGATCTTCGAGCGTGGCGCGGTCGTTCCGCGCAAGCGGCCCCGTGGCCGCCCGCGCAAGGAGGACCTTGCCCGAGACGCCGAGTTGCGGGTCGAGGCGGAGGCACGACTGGCGGCCAATGGCCTCGCCACGTCGCGCAACGCGGTCCGGCTGGCTGCCTGACATGTTCCCGATTCGGATCAACCCCGCCGGTGTCGTACCGGCCGAGAGAAAGCTGACCACGATGCTGTCCCTTTCGAACGGAGCCGACATGTACCTACTTCAAGAAGCGTTGTCCAGGGCTCGAATGCTCCGGCCTCAGGCCGGTCGCAGCACCACGAGCACTGAGGCAACCCGATCCGCCCGTACCGTCGCCATGGCCGGCCGCGCCCGGTCAGCTCGCGAACTGGGCGTTCTGTAGGACCACACCGCAGACGGCGGGCGGGGACCGATCGGTCCCCGCCCGCCGCATTTCGTACGGGGTCAGCTGACGGCGGCGAATCCCGGCAGCCAGCGTTCCAGGATGCCTCGATAGGGGGCCTTGGCCTCCAGTTGGCACAGCACCCCGATCGACCCGAGCGTCACCCGGTGGATGAGCAGGTAGGACGGCGGCAGGTTGAGTTGCCGGCTGAGCTGGTACGCCGGGGAGCGCGGGTTGGCCAGCCGGGTGGCTTCGGCGCGCAGCCAGGCCCGGGTGAACCGGAACTCGTCGGCGGCGATCGGCTCCAACATCGGACGCAGGAATTCCAGCAGCGCCTGCGCGTCGATCGGCTCGTCGGTGCTGACGAAACCCTCGGCCCGCAGCCCGGCCACCACCTCGTCGGCGTCGCCGCGCAGGGCCAGCCCGGCGATGCGACCGATCGGTTCCGGTGTGCCCTCCGGCATCCGGGCCACCGCTCCGAAGTCGATGACACCGAGTCGGCCGTCGGGTAGCAGCCGGAAGTTACCCGGATGCGGGTCGGCGTGCAGCAGCCCGGCCCGGGCGGGCGCGGACAGGTGGAGGGTGGCCATCAGCCGGCCCGCCTCGTCGCGCTGCTCCTCGCTGCCGGACCGGATGATGTCGGCCAGCGGGGTGCCCGCGATCCATTCGGTGACCAACACCCGGGGTGAGGCGTGGAAGACCTCCGGAATGTAGATCTCCGGGTCGTCGACGTACCCGGTGGCGAAGGCCCGCTGGGACTCCGCCTCCAACTCGTAGTCCAACTCCTCGGTGATCCGTTCCCGCAGCTCGGCCAGAAGTGGCTTGATGTCCAACCCGGGCTGGATGGCCCGGAACATGCCGCCCAGCCGGGAGAGCTGTTTGAGGTCGGCGAGCAGGGCATCGCCGGCACCCGGATACTGGATCTTCACGGCGGCGTCGCGTCCGGTGCCGTCCGGCAGCCGCCACACGGCCCGGTGCACCTGCCCGATGCTGGCCGCCGCAGCCGGGGAGTCGTCGAAGCTGACGAACCGGTCTCGCCAGGCCGGCCCCAACTGCTCGGCCAGCACCTTGTGCACGCTGGCGGCGGGCAGCGGCGGCGCTGCCTCCTGGAGTTTCGTCAGCGCCTGTCGGTAGGGCGCGGCGATCTCCTCCGGCAGGGCGGCCTCGAACACCGACAGCGCCTGACCGAACTTCATCGCCCCGCCCTTGAGCTGGCCCAGGACGCTGAACAACTGCTCGGCGGTGCGTTGCTGGATCTCGGCGGAGATCACGTCGGAGGCGAGCCCGGTGACGCGCTTTCCCATGCCGAGGACGGTCCGGCCGGCGAAGCCGAGCGGCAGAGCGGCGAGCTTGGCGGTCCGGGACACGGCCCGGCGCGGGATGTCGGTCACTTGGTCATTGTTACCGACTCGGCCAGCCCATTGCTGCCGTGCAGCCGCACCCGCCGCCGGTGCGGTCGTCAACCGCCACATCGGCAGCGCGGATGTGGCGGCCAGTAGCGTCGCCGCAGGCTGCCGGCAGCCACCACCTCGACAGACCCGCCGAGGGTCTCGGGAGTGCCTCCGTCGAGCTGGCTCAGCGCCTCGCCGACGGCGTACCCGGTCGCGGTCAGCAGGAGACTCGCGGCGCAGGCCGCAGCGGGTTGGGCACCGGCGAGTTGCGCGGCGAGCGCCGGCCAGCCCGGATCCCGGTCGGCCCGGTGCAGGTCGAGGCAGTGCAGGCAGGGGCCGACCGGCGGGCGGACCAGGGGCCCGATCGTCGGGACACCCTCCCGGACGTCCACCAACAGGTGCGGTTGTCTCCGTTGCGCGTGGCTGGCGGCCAGCAGCGCGGCCGGCCGGTCGGTGCC
The DNA here is from genome assembly GCF_049844495.1 of Micromonospora sp. DT48. Lineage (NCBI taxonomy): Bacteria > Bacillati > Actinomycetota > Actinomycetes > Micromonosporales > Micromonosporaceae > Micromonospora > Micromonospora sp. DT48. The sequence continues at coordinate 9,594 of NZ_JBNCLE010000002.1, read as the reverse complement.
GAGCTGCACGACCAGGTCGGGTCGTGGTCGGCGGAGTGGACCGGTGCCGGTGCCCGGAGCGGCCCGCTGGATCGCCGCTCGGGCCGCGCCGTCGAGTGGCCGCCCGACCTCGGTCGCGGGAATGCCGGTGCCGACGAGGTCGATGGGGCGAACCGATCCGGGCAGGTCGGGATGAACGTGACCGACACCCGCCTGGGCGAGCGCGACCGCGATGGCGGGGCCGAGCGGGCCGCTGCCGGTGATGGTCACCCGGGCGGCCAGGCGGCGTCGGAGCACCTGGGCGGGGGTGCCCGGCAACCGGGCGGTGGTCAGCGCCAACGCGTCGGCCTCGGCCCGCAGCCGGGTCCGTCGTGCTCCGGTGAGATCCCGGGGTAGGAGGGTGTGCGCGGGCACCACCAGGCCGGCGGCGCGGAGGGCGTCGAGCAGGGCGCGGGCGAGTTCCGGGCGCACGGCCGTCCCGGCCAGCACCTGCCGCTCGCTGTGGGCGCCGTCGAGCAGGTCGAGCAGCCGGGCCGCTCGGGGGTCGGCCACTTCGACCAGGACCGCACGCTCTCGGCCGAGGCCGAGCTGGAGGGTGTGCCGGTCACGCCAGAGGCGGGCCAGCCCGGGTAGCAACCGGGGGCGGGGAGACGGCGGGCGCTGGATGGATCGCGTCATGGGCACGAATAGTGACCGCGTCCATGCTTTCCGTGGATCGTTGTCCACAGGTGGCCAGCCTTAGACCCAGGGCTGTCCACAGGATTCGGCGAGTTATCCACAACCCGCGAGTAGCGGAGTCGGCGGTCCGACAGTAATCACGCGCGTCGACGGGGGTGGCGTTGTCGCCACCCCCGTCCGGTACGCGTAGGTCAGACCTTCGCCTTGCCCAGGATGCGGTTCACTGTTGTGCCACATACCGGACACTTGCCCTTGGCCATGTTCATGCCGGTCTTCGAGACCTCGACGCGGCCCTCGAAGTCCCGCTTCTCCTTGCACTTGACGCAGTAACCGTTGTAGGTCTGGGCCTGGTCGGCCACGGTGTGCCCTCCTCGTGTCGTCCACCGGTCGATAAACGGCCCGGTGGGTCTCCCGGTGGCGGTCGCTCAGAGCGCCCGGCGCCGGGTCCTGTCCAGTGACCACCTACGTGGCCACTGGTTGGCGGACCCTACCCAGGTGTGGGTGGTTCCATGTCAGCTGCGCTTTGCCACTGTGAGCAAGGCGACGTCGAGAGTGTGCACGCCCAATTGGGTCAGATCAGTCAGTTTGGCGGGGACACGCCGACCGGTATCCCGCAATTGCGCTGGTGGTGCCGCTGCGACCGGGTTGAGGACCCCGAATCGGGGCCCATCGTGATGATCACTTACCGTGGTGGGTGGTCCCGGTGTGACGCCTCGCCGGCCACCACGAAGGGTGACCGTGACGGACCGTACCGCTTCTGGGCAGAAATTTTTCGGGACTCCTGGCGACCAATCCCCATTTTCCGGGCGCGTGTCGGGGAGTTGACCCTTGCGGAGCCCTGGTCACAACGCATTAGCTTGCCAACGTGACAGCAAACCGAGGCTGCGCGGTCCACTGATGGCTGGGCCGCGGAAGCCGGTCGTCGAGGTACGGCGCAGCCAGCGTCGGCGACGCACGGTGTCCGCCTACCGCGACGGGGAGCGGGTCGTCGTCCTCATCCCGGACCAGTTCTCCCGGGCCGAGGAGAGCGAGTGGGTCGACCGGATGCTCGCCAGGCTGGCCGCCCGCGAGGGACGCCTGGTCCGCTCCGACGCCGAACTGCTGGCCCGTGCCGGCCGGCTGATCAAGCTCTATCTCGCCGAGTACGGCAACCAGGCCCTGCCGGCCAGCGTCCGCTGGGTGAGCAACCAGAACGGCCGGTGGGGCTCCTGCACCCCGGCGGACCGTTCGATCCGGCTGTCGCACCGGATCCAGGAGATGCCGGACTGGGTGATCGACTACGTGCTGCTGCACGAACTGGTCCACCTCATCGTGGCCAGTCACAACGCGCAGTTCTGGGCGCTGGTCGGCAGGTACCCGAAGACCGAACGGGCACGCGGTTACCTGGAGGGCGTGGCGGCCGTGGCCGGCACCCCCTGAGCGCACCGACGCGACGGCGGTAGGGTCGGTGGATGGCCCGACGTGTGGTGGTGGCGCTGCTCGCACCGGTCGCCTGGGCACCGCCCGGCGTCGACCCGACAGACTGGCGCACCGCGCTCGCCGAGGACGTGGTGGACCTGCTCGCCATGCTCAACGAGGTGGATACGGCGGTGGCGGTCACCCGGGCGGACCGCTGGCTGGCCGATGCGGTGATCTGGCCCCAGACGGCCGTGTACGAGGTGCCCGAGCCGACCCCGAACGCCGTGTTCGCCGCCCTGACCACGACCGACCGCTACGAACAGGTGGCGGTCGTCGCGGGCGACGCGCCCGACCTGCCCGGACTCACCGTGGGCAAGCTGCTGCGTCCGCTGTCCAGCCGGCCGGTGGCGGTCGCCCCGGCCGAGGGTGGTCTGCCCGGACTGCTCGGGGTGGCGGCCCGGCTGCCCGTACCGTCCTGGCTGCCGCCGCTGGACATGGACGCCACCGTGCCCGCGGCCATCCGGGCAGCGGCTCCTCGCCCCGGCGACCTGGCGGTGACGCCCTCCTGGCACCGGCTGCGCGGCCCGGCTGACCTGGCCCGGCTCGATCCGGCGCTGGACGGGTGGGAGCACACCCGGTCGCTGCTGTCCGGCGCCGATCGCAGCGGCTGACGCCGTCACGCCGGCAGCGTGACGGCGACCAGCCGGTGGTCAGGGACGGTCCTCGCCGTCCTCGGTGTCGTCGCGGCGGTCCCGCTCGCCCGGGGCCTTCTCCTCGGGGCCGCCCGGCGCGGAGAAGTCGAAGCTCTCCAACTCGGCCATCAGATCCGTGTCCGCCATGGCGAAGGCCACCGGGTCGGCGAAATCGTCGTCGGAGGGAAGCAGGTCGGGGTGGCCCCACAGCGCGTCCCGCCCGGCGATTCCCCGGTGCTCGGTGAGCGCCGCCCAGAGCGCCGCGGCCTCGCGCAGCCGACGGGGCCGCAACTCCAGCCCGACCAGGGCCGCGAAGGTCTGCTCGGCCGGTCCGCCGGCCGCCCGGCGGCGACGGAACGCCTCGCCCAGCGCCACGACGTTCGGCAGCCGCCCGGCCGCCGCGCCGTCGACCACGTGGCAGACCCAACCCTCCACCAGGGCGAGGGCGGTTTCCAGGCGGGCCAGCGACGCCTTCTGCGTCGGGCTGTCCTCCGGAGTGAAGATGCCCTCCAGAGCGATCGCCTGCATCGACTCCGGGTCGGTCGGGTCGACCCGGCCCATCGCCTCCTCGATCGCCTCCCGGTTCACCCGGATGCCTGCGGCGTACGTCTCGACGGCGTTGAGGACGTGCCCGCGCAGCCACGGAACGTGCTCGAAGAGTCGCTGGTGCGCCGCCTCGCGGAGGGCCACGTAGAGGCGGACCTCGTCCTCGGGCAGCTCCAGGCCCTCGCCGTACGCCTTGATGTTGGCCGGGATGAGTGCGGCCGTGCCGGCCGGTCCGAGCGGCAGGCCGATGTCGCCGGCCGAGAGCACCTCCGCGGCGAGTGACCCGAGTGCCTGGCCGAGTTGGCCACCGAAGAGCGCGCCACCGAGGGTGGCCACCATCGACTGCATCGGGCCGAGCTGGGCTCGGGCCTCCGGTGGGACCAGGTCGCCCATCGCGCCGACCATCCGGCTGGCCACCGGATCACACAGTTTGCGCCAGACGTCCAGCGTCTTGAAGATCCACTCGTTGCGGTTCCAGGACACCGTGGCGCGGATGCCCGAGGGCAGCGCGGAGGCCGGCTCCAGCCAGAGGTCGGCGATGCGCAGGGCCTCCTCGACCGCGTGACGCTCGTGGGGCGAGACCGCCGGGTCGCCCGCACCGGCGAGCTGACTGGCCGCCACCTGACGGGCCAGGTCCCAGTTGACCGGCCCGCTGCCCGACGCGGAGAGCAGGTGCTGCAACTGCGACATGAACTGCTGCATCTGCGCGGGGTCGTTGGGGTCGGGCGGCTGCCCACCCGGTAGCGCGAAACCGAACGGAATATCAGGCACGACGTCTACGGTACGCGCGTGACGCCCGAGGTCGCCGCCACCGTGGTTGCGCTGAGGGCGAAGTCGTGCGTCGTGCCGACCGGGAGCCGTGGCCGGGATCGGTACGCTCTGCCGCATGAGACGTCGCGGCATGACCGTTCTGCTCGGTGCTCTGCTCACCGCACTGCTCAGCATCGGGGTGCTCGGCGCGCCCGTCCCGTACGTGGTGCTCGGTCCCGGCCCGACCGTCGACACCCTGGGCCGGGAGGACGGCAAGGAGGTCATCCAGGTCACCGGCCGGGAGACCTCGACCTCCGAGGGTCAACTGCGGTTGACGACGGTGGGCGTGCAGCCCGGCGTCAAGCTCCGCTCCGCCATCCAGGGCTGGCTCTCCGACGAGCAGGCGGTGGTGCCGCGTGAGCTGGTCTACCCGCCGGGGGAGAGCCAGGAGGAGGTGGAGCAGCGCAACGCCGAGGACTTCCAGGTCTCGCAGACCAGCGCGGAGACCGCGGCACTGCGCAAACTCGGGTACGAGGTGCAGGTGGTGGTCAGGACGGTGGCCGACGACGGGCCGGCGGCCTCGGTGCTGCGCCCCGGTGACGTGGTGACGTCGGTCGACGGTGAACCGGTCCCGCTCGCCTCCCGGCTGACCGAACTCATCCGGTCCAAGCCGGCGGGCACGGCGCTGCGGATCGGGTACACCCGCGACGGCACCGCGCGGACCGACACCATCACCAGCCAGGAGCAGGACGGCCGCCCCCGGATCGGGATCGAGATCGAGCAGCAGCAGCCGCATCCGTTCACCCTCTCCATCGACCTGAAGGACATCGGTGGCCCCAGCGCGGGTCTCATGTTCGCCCTGGGCATCATCGACAAACTGACCCCGGACGATCTGACCGGCGGCCGGATCATCGCCGGCACCGGCACCATCGACGACGCCGGTCAGGTCGGCCCGATCGGCGGGATCCCACAGAAGCTGGTCGGCGCGAAGCAGGCCGGTGCCACCGTGTTCCTGGTGCCGGCGGCCAACTGCGCCGAGGCGGTCCGTAACCGGCAGCCGGACCTACCGTTGGTGAAGGTGGGATCGCTCGACGAGGCGCTGGACGCGCTGGAGAAGCTCCGTTCCGGGGGCGAGCCCGCGTACTGCTGAGCCGCGCGGCATGACCTTGCGCTCACGCTTTCAGGAACACCCCGTACTCTGGGTGCCTGGTCGGAGCCGATCATAACGAGCGTGCGGAGCCAACAGTGGTCATGCGTAGCAGCAGCCCCCTGCCGAGGATGAGCCGACGCGGACGCGTCACGATCGGGGTCCTGATCGGGGTGTTCGTACTGTTCACCCTGTTGGGCTGGGGAGTGCAGGCCTGGACGGACTGGCTCTGGTTCTCCGAGGTCGACTACACCGAGGTCTTCCGGGGTGTGCTGGTCACCCGGTTGCTGCTCTTCCTGGCGGCGGGCCTGGCCATGGCGGCGATCGTCGGCGGGAACCTCTGGCTCGCGCAACGGCTGCGCCCCCGGATGCGACCGCACTCGCCGGAACAGGCCACCCTGGAGCGGTACCGGATGCTGCTCGGCCCCCGGCTGGGTCTGTGGATCGCGGTGGCCGCCGCCGTCGTCGGTCTGTTCGCGGGCCTGTCCGCGCAGAGCCGTTGGAACCAGTGGCTGCTCTTCCTGCACGGTGGTGACTTCGGCGTCGACGATCCGGAGTTCGGCGTCGACGTCGGCTTCTACGTCTTCCAGCTGCCGTTCTGGCGGTTCCTGCTGGGGCTCGCGTTCACCGCGGTGGTCCTGGCGTTGATCGGTGCGCTGGCCGTGCACTACCTCTTCGGCGGGGTACGCCTGCAAGGCGTCGGTGACCGGATGAGCAACGCGGCCCGCGCCCATCTGAGTTCGCTGGTGGCGGTCTTCGTCCTGTTGAAGGCCGTCGCGTACGTGCTGGACCGGCGGGCGATGCTGCTGGAGTACAACGACGGCGTGGGGGTGTACGGCGCCGGCTACGCCGACATCAACGCACTGCTGCCGGCCAAGGAGATCCTCGCGTACATCTCCGTGGTGGTGGCGATCGCGATCATCGTGTTCTCCAACGCCTGGATGCGCAACCTGGTCTGGCCGGGCATCTCGCTGGCCCTGCTCGGTGTCTCCGCGGTGGCGATCGGCGGCATCTACCCGTGGGCGGTGCAGACCTTCGAGGTCAAGCCCAGCGCCCGGGACAAGGAAGCGCCCTACATCCAGCGCAGCATCGAGGCCACCCGCGCGTCGTTCGGGTTGGACATCGCCGAGAGTTCGGCGTACCCGGCCAACAACCTGAACCCGCCGGAGAGCCTGGCCACCGACACCTCGGTGGTGCCGAACATCCGGTTGCTCGACCCGCAGTTGGTCAGCGAGACCTACACCCAGCTTCAGCAGGTCCGTGGCTTCTACGACTTCGGGCCGAAGCTCGACATCGACAGGTACACGCTCGACGGCGCGACCCAGGACTACGTGGTCGGCGTACGTGAAATCAACTACGGCGAGCTGACCGCGCAGCAGAGCAACTGGATCAACCGGCACACCGTCTACACCCACGGCTACGGCGTGGTGGCCGCGCCCGCCAACCGGGTCGTCTGCGGTGGCCAGCCGTTCTTCGTCTCCGGTTCGCTCGGCGAGCGTTCGCAGGAGTCGTGCGCCTCGCCCACCGACCTGATCCCGGCGAGCCAGCCCCGGATCTACTACGGCGAGCGGATGTCGGACGGCGACTACGCGATCGTCGGCAAGCCGAACGAGAACGCCAACCCGGCCGAGTTCGACCGCCCGGCCGGCGAGGGCGGCGAGGGGTCGGAGTCGTACTACACCTACACCGGTTCCGGTGGCGTCGAGATCGGCTCGTTCACCCGCCGCCTGCTCTACGCGATCAAGGAGCAGGAGGCCAACTTCCTGCTCTCCGAGGCGGTCAACGAGAACTCCAAGCTGCTCTACGTACGTAACCCCCGGGACCGGGTGGAGAAGGTCGCGCCGTTCCTCACCCTGGACGGTGACCCGTACCCCGCCCTGGTCGACGGGCGGGTGCAGTGGATCGTCGACGGTTACACCACCGCCGCGACCTACCCGTACGCGGAGCGGGTCAACCTCCAGCAGGAGACCACCGACGAGCTGACCGGCCGGGGCACCATCCAGCTGGCCCGGGAGAACGTCAACTACATCCGCAACTCGGTGAAGGCGACCGTCGACGCGTACGACGGCACTGTCGTCCTGTACGAGTTCGACGAGAACGACCCGGTGCTCAAGGCGTGGAACAAGGCGTTCGGCGGTGACCTGATCAAGCCGCGAGCCGAGATCCCCCAGGCGCTGGTCGACCACTTCCGGTACCCGGCCGACCTGTTCAAGGTGCAGCGCAACCTGCTGACCCGGTTCCATGTCACCAACCCCGGCGACTTCTACTCCGGCCAGGACTTCTGGCAGGTGCCGAACGTGCCGGACGCGCCGGACAGCGGGCAGAAGCAGCCGCCGTACTACCTCTACACGCAGTTCCCGGGGCAGGACGCGCCGCGTTTCCAGCTGACCAGCGCGGTCACCCCGAACGGTCGGCAGAACCTGGCCGCCCTGATCTCCGGGTCGTACCAGGACGGCAAGCCGACGTTGCAGGTGTTGGAGTTGCCGGACCAGACGGCGGTCTCCGGGCCGGTGCAGGTGCACCAGCGGATGACCAACACCAACGCCAACATCCGGCAGCAGTTGAACCTGCTCTCCTCGAACCAGGCCCAGGTGCAGTACGGCAACCTGCTCTCGCTGCCCTTCGGCAACGGGATGCTGTACGTCGAGCCGGTCTACGTCAAGAGCAACCAGCAGGACGCGTACCCGCTGCTGCAGAAGGTGCTGATGTCGTACGGCGACGGCGGTTCCTACGTCGTGCTGGCCGACAGCGTGGCCGACGGCATCAAGCAGCTCGTCGAGCAGGGCAAGCAGGCGGCGGCCGGTAATCCGCCGCCGCCCCCGACGCAGGGCGAGGAGCCGCCGGAGCAGGGCGGGGAACCGTCGGCCTCACCGTCGGCCACCCCGACCCCGGGTGACGCACCGCCGGCGACCGGTGAGCTCGGTGCCGCCGCCGACCGGGTCCGGGCCGCGATCACCGAGGTACGTGCGGCGCAGGCGTCCGGCGACTTCGAGCGGTACGGTCGCGCGTTGGCCGCGCTGGACGAGGCGCTCACCGCCTTCCAGCAGGCACAGACAGCGGCCAACCCCGGTGCCACCCCGAGCGGCGGGGCAACCGAGTCCCCCGGCGGCTGACGGCCGGTGACGTGAAACGGTGGGTCCTCGGTTCGTCACGAACCGGGGACCCACCGTTCATTTGTGTCGTGTCACCCTCAGGTCAGCACCAGGAAGCCTTGGTGGGGTACAGCACCACGTAGCGGGCGTAGTAGGGGAAATCCCAGTTCTCCCAGTCGCAGAAGGCCCACGTGGAACTGGTGCCGTAGTAGACGATGCCGGACCATCCGCCGGCCTTGAACCGAACTGCCTGTTGGTAGATGTCGTGGGTCCCGGAGCAGGTGATGCCCTGGGACCAACCGTTGGCGAAATCGATCTGGAACATCGCGGACGTGGACTGGCAGCCGAGCGTCCCGATGGACCCGGCGGCTGCGCTGCTCTCCACCAGCTTCGCCCGCTGCGCGATCAGTGGCGGAATCCGGTCGGGGCCGGCTGCGGGTCCGGCGGTTGCCGGGCTGCCGGAAAATGTGATCGCCAATGCGGTCAGGAGAGCCGCGATGAACCTCAGCGGTGATCGGTAATTGTTGAACGCTGCCTTCAACGTGTTTTCCTTCCCCGTTTTCGACGGCGTTGCTGCGTGTTCGCCGGGGTGCCCGATAGGAAGGGAGCGAGCGGCCGTACACGTCCCTCGCTGGGCATGACCTGCTGAAATGAGGCACCGTCGTAACTTGATAGGGTCTGCTCGACCGATGTGTTCGATGAGTGCGGACCGGGCATCATGCAGCGCAGAAAGCTAGCCAGAAAGCTTCCCCCGCTTGTGGGCGAAACAATTTCGCCCACCTCTGGCTTTCGATTCAACGTAGTTATCTGATCGATGTGTGTCAAGGTCGATGGTGGCCGTCCGGTTGTGATTCGCGCATCGGTGGTCGTGGCCGTGGTGTCCGCCCGGGTCGGTTTCGACGTCGCGGCCGGAAGGCGGGCCGGCGCGGCGGGAGCCGTGTCGCGGGCCGTTTTGCGGTCACCGGGGGTGGTGCGCTACGGTGGATCTACCGACGCGGGGTGGAGCAGCTCGGTAGCTCGCTGGGCTCATAACCCAGAGGTCGCAGGTTCAAATCCTGTCCCCGCTACTGTGACGAAAGAGACCCAGGCGATCGCCTGGGTCTCTTTCGTATCCCGGACGTTCCGTTCCCGCCGCCCCGACCAGTGCCGCCCGGTGAACGACAGGGTGCCGAAGGTGGGGCGGCGGGCATCGGGGTGGGCGGGCGAGGACGTACGCGATGGGGTAGAGTGATCGTACCGACGCGGGGTGGAGCAGCTCGGTAGCTCGCTGGGCTCATAACCCAGAGGTCGCAGGTTCAAATCCTGTCCCCGC
>NZ_JBNCLE010000001.1:0-30359 GCF_049844495.1 Micromonospora sp. DT48 | reverse complement strand
CTACTGCAGTAGAAGAGGCCCCGGACGAATCCGGGGCCTCTTCTCGTTGCGTTGTCGGTCATCCCGATGCGGGCGTCATTCGTGCCGTGCATGTTGCGCGCCTCGGCGAGGATGAGCGCATGTCTTCCTTCGGTAGGTGGTGGGGGCGGCTCGGCACGCTCCTGAGCACGGTGGTGTTGGCGGTTTTCGTTCCGGTCGCGGCGTGGGCCTCGACCGGGACCGGGGAACTGGTGGTGGAGGCGGCCCGGCGGCGCGGGCGCGGTGGCGGATTCTTCGGCTTCGTGAGTCTGCTCTGCTGCCTGGTGGTGGTGGCGGTGATCGTCCTGCTGGTGATCCGGTTGACCCGTCGTCGGCGTTGATCGGCGGGTCTGCGCCCCCGGCCCGGGGTACGGACCGCGAGCGGCGGCGCGGGCGGCGCGTGGTCTACTTGTCCGCGTGGAACTTCTGCACTCGGGCAAGGTGAGGGACGTCTACGCCGAGGGCGATGACCTGATACTGGTCGCCTCCGACCGCATCTCCGTCTACGACACGGTGCTGCCGACCCCGATTCCGGACAAGGGCAAGCTGCTCACCGCGTTGTCGCTGTGGTGGTTCGAGCAGCTGGCCGATCTGGTCCCCAACCACGTCATCTCGGCCACCGACGTGCCGCCGGAGTTCGCCGGCCGGGCGATCAGGTGCCGCCGGTTGGAGATGGTTCCGATCGAGTGCGTCGCCCGGGGGTTCCTCACCGGCGGTGGCTTGAAGGAGTACGAGCGCACCGGGAAGGTCTCCGGTGTCGAACTGCCGCGCGGGCTGTCCGAGGCGTCCATCCTGCCCGAGCCGATCTTCACCCCGTCCACCAAGGCGCCGGTCGGCCAGCACGACGAGCCGATGACCTTCGCCGAGGTGGTCGACAAGGTCGGCGCCCAGACCGCCGAACGACTTCGCCGGCTCACCATCGAGGTGTACTGCCGGGGAGCCGAGCTGGCGGCGGAACGGGGCATCCTGGTCGCCGACACCAAGATCGAGCTTGGGTGGGCGCCGGACGGCACCCTGGTGCTCGCCGACGAGTTGCTCACCCCGGACTCGTCCCGGTTCTGGCCGGCGGAGTCCTACCAGCCGGGGCGTGCCCAGTTCTCGTACGACAAGCAGTACGTGCGGGACTGGGCGGCGAACAGCGGCTGGGACAAGCAGGAACCGGCACCGGAGGTGCCCGCCGACGTGGTCGAGGCCACCCGGGCCCGTTACGTGGACGTCTACGAGACGCTGACCGGCACCCGCTGGTAGGGCTCGCGGACGGTCACTCGCTGCTGCGGTGGCGACCGACGTGCTGCTCGGCGGGAGTGATCGCGGTGGTGATGCGTACCGTGGTCCCGGCCGGCCCGGTCTCGACGTCCATCGCGTCGGTCAACTCACGGGCCAGCCAGAGCCCCCAACCACCGGCCGTCTCGGGCGCGGGGCGGCTGCGGTTGTCGAGGTTCTGTGTGCTGATGCCCGGACCGTGGTCGGCGACCTCGCACAGCACCAGGCCGGACTCTTTCCACAGCCGCAGCCGGCCCTGACCGCCGCCGTGTCGGACCGCGTTGGTGATCAGCTCGTTGACGGCCAGCACGAAGTCGTCCAGCCGTTGGTCGCGCAGGCCCGCAGTGCGCGCGCAGGCGGCGACCGAGTGTCGAAGCTCGGTCACCTGTGCCTGGTCGAAGGCGTCGGCGATCAGGAGGGCGTGTTCGATGGGGACCACCGTACGCGGTGTGGGTGATCCGGCGTTCGTCATGGCCCCGTCCCGACAGAGATCGCAGAGTTTTCGCGGCTTTTACCACCGTACGTCAGTATTGGTGTAGGCGCATCGGCCGTAGCCGCTCCAACGGCCTATGGCATCGTGACCGGATGCCCGCTGCCGGTGGTTTCGACGTCCCGCTCTGGCGGGCCGTGGCGGTCTTCCGGGTGGCCGCCCTGGCGTACGTCTGTGTGGTGTTGGTCCGCGACGCGGACCGGTACGCCCACCCCCTCGCCGCCGGGTTCCTGGTGCTGCTCATGGCGGTCTGGACCGCCGTCACCGTGATCGGGTACGCGGTGCCGGCCCGGCGCGGCTGGCCGCTGCTCCTGGCCGACCTGGCGGTGGTGGTGGCGATCCTGCTGGCCACCCCGTTGGTGATGGGTCGGGAAGCCCTCGACGCGGGCCTGCCGACCCTTCCGGTGGCCTGGCTGAGCGGACCGGTGCTGGCCTGGGCGGTCTGCGGCGGGCGGCGGCGTGGTGCGGCCGCCGCACTGGTGCTCGGCGCGACCGACCTCGCGACCCGGGGCATGGTCACCCCGACCGCGTTCAACGGAGCGATCCTGATGCTGCTCGCCGGCGTGGTGGTCGGCCACGTCGCCCGACTCACCGTGACCGCCGGGGAGCGGTTGCAGCGGGCCAGCGAGTTGGAGGCGGCCACCCGGGAACGGGAACGGCTGGCCCGCGACATCCACGACTCGGTGCTCCAGGTGCTCGCCCTGGTGCAGCGGCGCGGCGCCCACCTCGACGGCGAGGCCGGTGAGCTGGCCCGGTTGGCCGGCGAGCAGGAGGTGGCGCTGCGGTCGCTGATCTCCGGCGCCGAACCGTTCGCAGCCGGTCCCGCCGACGCGCCGGTGGACCTGCGTACCCTGCTCGGCCGGCACGCCTCGGCCGCTGTGTCGCTGTCCGCACCGGCCGATCCGGTGCTGCTGCCCTCGGCGGTGGCCCGCGAGCTGGCGGCGGCCGTCGGGGCGGCGTTGGACAACGTGGCCCGGCACGGCGGCGGTCGGGCCTGGGTGCTCATCGAGGACGAGGAGTCGGCGGTCACCGTGTCGATCCGGGACGAGGGGCCGGGCTTTCCGGCCGACCGACTGCGCGAGGCCGTGGCCCAGGGACGGTTGGGGGTGGCCCAGGCCATCCGGGGGCGGCTGACCGACCTGGGCGGCACCGCCCGGATCAGCTCGACGCCGGGTGCCGGCACCGAGGTGGAACTCACCGTGCCGAGGAGGGAATCATGAACGGCGTACGCGTGATGGTCGTCGACGACCACCCGATGTGGCGGGAAGGGGTGGCCCGCGACCTCGCCGAGGCCGGCCACGAAGTGGTGGCCAGTTGCGGGGAGGGTCGCCAGGCGGTCCGGGTGGTGGCCGCGGCCCGGCCCGACGTGGTGGTGCTCGACCTGCAACTGCCCGACATCTCCGGCGTGGAGGTGATCCAGGGGCTGCGGGCCGCGCACCCCGGCGTGCGGGTGCTCATGCTCTCCGCCAGTGGCGAGCAGCAGGGCGTGCTCGACGCGGTGAAGGCCGGGGCCACCGGCTATCTGCTCAAGTCCGCCGGGTTGGCGGAGTTTCTGGAGGCGGTGCGGCGTACCGCGGCGGGCGACCCCGTCTTCACGCCCGGCCTGGCCGGGCTGGTCCTCGGCGAGTACCGCCGGCTGGCCGCCACCAACGACGCGCCGGGCGGTGCCGCAGCCGCCGCACCCCGGCTCACCGAACGGGAGACCGAGGTGCTGCGGCTGGTGGCCAAGGGGATGTCGTACAAGCAGATCGCCGAGCGGCTCGGGCTGTCGCACCGCACGGTGCAGAACCACGTGCAGAACACGCTCGGCAAGCTGCACCTGCACAACCGGGTCGAGCTGACCCGGTACGCGATCGAGCGCGGCCTGGACGGCTGAGCGGCGGTACGACAGGGACCCGCCGATCAGACCGAGTGCGGCGGCCGGGTCTCGTGCACCGCCAACTCCTCGGCGCTGGCTCCACCACCGGCGGCACCCGCGTCGTACGCGATCGAGTCGGTCTCCTGGTCGGTGTGCGCCCCCTCGTCCGGCTCGACCAGCCGTCCCACGGTGGCGTCGGCGGTGGTGCCCAACTGGTCGTGGTCGTAGAGGGACACCGGGGACTTCGGGTCGGAGGTCGGACCGGGGTCGATCACGTCGGCGTCGAGCTGTGCCTGCGCCGCCTGTTCCCGGCTGTCCGCCTCGGCCGCGATGTCCGGATCCACCGGACCGGCCAGCGGATCGTCGACCGGCAGCTCGAACTGCTCCCGGCTCAGCTTGTAGTCCAACGACTCGCCGTCGAGCTGCTCCTCGGCGGTGGTGCCGAACTCGTCGACCGCGACCGGAGATCGGTCACCGGGCAGCTGGGCCGGTGCCGGGCCGTCGGCCTCCCGTCCGGTGAGCACGTCGTCCCCGGCCGTCGAGTCGTCGTCGGCGGTGTCGGGCAGGCCGTCGGCCTCGGGATCGGACACAGGGGTCGGGTACTCGTCGTCGCGCATGACTGACCTCTACCCGCTGCCCTCCCGCCGTAACCGGTCCCACGGGTGGATAACGGCCCGGACGCCGACGGCCCTCGCTCAACGGTTCATCCGGCGGGCCAGCGCGGCGGCCGTGCCGACGGCGGTACCGGCGGCGGCCAGCCCGAACGCGGCGGAGATCCGCACCAGCTGGCGACGACGGCCGGGCCAGCCGCCCTCGACCGTCGCCCCGGCGTCGGGGCGGAAGAGGTTACCGGTGCTGTCGGGCGCCGGAGCGCCGAACTGGGTGTATCGGCCGTACCACCCGAGAACCCGCTCGACCAGCGCCGGAGCGAGCCGCCACTGCATGCCGATCAGGCGGGCCGCGCCACCGGCGTACGCCTCGCGTCGGGGCCGCCGTAGCAACCGGACGATCGTCTCGGCGACCACCTCCGGCGGGTAGACCGGTGGCGGCGGAAGGACCTGCCGACCGCTGCGATTGGCGGCGTGCCGGAAGAACGGGGTGTCGATGGTGGCCGGGAGCACGGTGCAGATCGAGATCGATCCTCGGCCGGTGGCCCGCAACTCCTGGCGGATGGTGTCGGCCAGCCCCCGCACGCCGTGCTTGGCCGCGTTGTACGGGGACTGGTACGGCATCGCCACCTCGGCCAGGACCGCGGCGTTGTTGACCACGACCCCACCACCGCCCGCGCTCAGGTGCGGCAGCGCGGCCCGGATCCCGTTCGCGGTGCCGAGCAGGTTGACCTCCAGCACCCGACGGAACTCCGCCGCCGGGATCTCGTCGAACAACCCGATGGTGCCGACCGAGGCGTTGTTGATCCACGCGTCGATCCGGCCGAACTCCGCCATCGCGGTCGCCGCGAGGCGTCGTACCGCGTCCGCGTCGGTGACGTCCGTGGGCACCACCAGGGTGCGACCGCCCAGCTCACGGCAGCGTCCGGCCACCTCGCGCAGGGCCGGCTCGGTGCGCGCGGCCAGCACCACGGTGCTGCCCTGCCGGGCCAGGGCGTACGCGGTGGCGGCACCGATGCCGCTGGAGGCGCCGGTGATGACGACGGTGGCGTCGGCGAGGGTACGGACGAGGGGCATTGCGCACCCGTACCCCGTCATGTCCGGGTCATGCCGCCGGGCGGGCCCTCGGATCTGCGAGGTTTCGGCTCGTCGGAGGCCGGTTAATGGGACGCTCTGACCGAAGACCACCGCCCACAACCGCATGGAGGTGACCCATGCGCGTCGGCCTTGTCTGCGCCCACGCCGCTGCGCCGCCGTCCGGCGACGGAACCGTCGTCGGCACCTACCAGCACATCGCACGGGTCGCGGCCGAACTGGCCGGGCGAGGTCACGACGTACGCGTCTACACCCGTCGGGACGATCCCGAGGTCACCGAGACCGACATGGTGGACGGCTACCGGGTGGAACGCGCGCCGGTGGGCCCGGTGGCACCGATTCCCACGGCTGAGCTGGTGCCCTACGTGGCCGAGTTCGGTCAGTGGCTGGCCGACCGGTGGTCCGGCGACTGGACCCCCGAGGTGGTGCACGGCCACTACTGGATCGGGGGCCTGGCCGCCGCGCACGCCGTGCGGGAGACCGACATCCCGATGGTGCAGACGTTCCACTCGATCGGCATGGAACAGCTGCGCCACCTCGGTGCCAGCTACGACGGGCCGGGCACCCGCATCCCGCTGGAGCGGGCGCTGACCCGGGCGGTGGACATCGCCGTCGCCCAGTGCAACGACGAGGTCGACGAGTTGACCCGGATGGGCCTGCAACGCACCTCGGTCGCGATGGTGCCGACCGGTGTCGACACCGAGCGGTTCCACCCCGACGGCGAGGCCGCCCCACGAGAGCAACGTCCCCGGATCCTCTCCGTGGGCGGGCTCGGACGCGGTCACGGCCAGGAGGACCTGATCCGCGCGATGCGCCTGGTCGGTGACGCGGAGCTGGTGATCGCCGGTGGACCACCGGCGGAGCAGCTGGCCAACCACGCCGAGGCGCGTCGGCTGCGTGAGCTGGCCGACCGCGTCGGGGTCGGCGAGCAGGTGCAGTTGGTCGGTGCGGTGCCGCACGAGCAGATGCCCACCTGGTACCGCTCGGCCGACGTGGTGGCCTGCACGCCGCACTACTCCTCGGCGGGGCGGGTGTCGCTGGAGGCGATGGCCTGTGGTGTCCCGGTGGTGGGCTACGCCATGGGTGGCATCGCCGACGCGGTGGTCGACGAGGTGACCGGCAAGCTGGTGCCGCCGGGCGACGTCCGCACCCTCGGGGTGACGCTGCGCCGGCTGCTCACCGACAACGCCGGCCGGTTCGCGTACGGGCACGCGGCGGTCGACCGGGTGCGGTGCAGCTACACCTGGGAGCGTACGGCCAGTGCGCTGGAGCGGCTCTACGAGCGGGTGGTGGGACGGCGCAAGCCGGTCGAGGCGGCCTGAGGCAGCGGATCGCCCACGCCGTTGGTCGCCCCCGCGATCTCGTAACCCGAGGCGGCGGGTTGCGGCACGAGCGGCGACGGGACACCGACCACCGCCCGGCTGGTCTCCCGGGCGACCGCGTGCTGGTGCTGCGGCTCGGCGTACCGGGTGAGCCCGACGACCGCCGCGAGGGTGACCAGGAAACCGACCCCCGCGAGCCACTCCCGGCCCGGCCAGATCTTGTCGTCGAGCAACAGCAGACCGACGATGGCGGCGGGCACCGCACCGGCGGCGTCCATGGCGGCCACCGCAGCCGTGGTGGAGCCGCGCTGCATCGCCAGCCCGAGCAGCAGCTGGCCCACCACGGAGTGGGCGATGAGCAGGTAGAGCAGCGGATTGCCGAGAAACGCGTCCCAACTCGACGCGGAGGCCAGCGGTCGGGCCGCCACCGCGGCGGCGGAGAAGGCCAGCCCGGCCAGGGAGCCGAGTGCCACCGAACCGGGCGCGCCGTGCAGCCGGACCGCGAAGAAACCCAGCACCGCGATCACCGCCAGGGCCACCAGCAGCGCGACCATGCCACCGGTGCCGAGGGCCTTCGACGGCGCGGGCCGGGCGGCGAGCACCAGCGCGGTGATCCCGGCGAAGAGCAGCACCAGCAGCGCGACCTCGGCCACCGGCAGCCGCCATTTGAGCAGGATCACGCCGAGCAGCGCGGTGACGCCCAGCCCGGCGGCCACGCTCGCCTGCACCAGGAACAGCGGTAGGTCCCGCCGGGACAGGAAGGCCAACACGAACCCGGCGACCTGGCAGGCCAGCCCGACCAGATAGGTGCGGTGCCCGGCCAGGCGCAGCAGCAGGCCGGGATCGAAGGTGTGATGCACCGTGGTGCGGGCGGCGGCCACCGACTGTAACAGGTTGGCGACGCCGTACGCGACGATCATCGCAGCCAGGAAACACCAACCCGAGGTAGCCACCTGGCGAGGATAGAGGTTACCGGGCGTCAATGCGCGGCGGGCTGCCGAGCCGATCGAGGAGGACCGAATGTAGCGCACCGTTGCTGGCCAGGGTGCTGTTGTCGCCGCCGGCCGGGGCCGGACGACCGGACATGTCCGTGATCGTGCCCCCCGCCTCGGTCACGATGGGTACCAGCGCGGCCACGTCCCAGAGTGACAACTCAGGTTCGACCATGATGTCCAGCGCGCCCTCGGCCAACAGCATGTAACCGTAGAAGTCGCCGTAGGCCCGGCTACGCCAGGTGTCCCGCATCAGTTGCAGCACCGCGTCGAGCCGGCCGGCCTTCTCCCAGCCCTCCAGCGAGGAGTAGCAGAAGCTGGCGTCGGCCAACCGGGTCACCCCGGACACCCGGATCGGCGTGCCTCGGGAGGCGTCCGGGCCCGCGTACGCCCCGGTGCCCCGCGCCGCCCACCAGCGGCGGCCCAGAGCCGGCGCGGAGACCAGCCCGGCGACCGGCCGGCCGTCCTCCAGCAGGGCGATCAGGGTGGCCCAGATCGGCACGCCCCGGACGAAGTTCTTGGTGCCGTCGATCGGGTCCACCACCCACTGGCGGGTGCCGGCGGCGGGGGTCGCGCCGTACTCCTCGCCGAGCAACCCGTCGTCGGGTCGGTGCTCGGCGAGCAGGGCACGGATCTCGCGTTCCACGGCGGTGTCGGCGTCGGAGACCGGAGTCAGGTCGGGCTTCGACTCGACCCGCAGGTCCAGGGCGCGGAACCGGGCCGTCGACAGCGCGTCGGCGGCGTCGGCGAGCCGGTGGGCGAGGGTCAGGTCAGCGGAGTACCCGGTCATGCCGGAAACGGTAGCGGCGGCGGGACCGCGACCGCGCCGGGGTCCGGTGCCGTCCGGATCGCCGGACCGTGGCGGGTCACTCCGGACGTCCGCGCGGGTCGGGCTCGGTCCGTGGGTCGGGCTCCCCGGCACGGGAGGCCAGCAGTCGACGGTACGAGGCCAGCCGGCGAGGGTCGGCCCGTCCCGCCGCCACCCAGGCGTCGAGGGCACAGTCGGCCTCGTCGGCGGTGTGCGGGCAGTTCGCCGGGCAGTCGGCGGTCGCCTCGACCAGGTCCGGGAAGCCGTGCAGCAGGCTCTCGGCCGAGACGTGGGCCAGCCCGAAGCTGCGTACCCCGGGGGTGTCCACGATCCAGCCCGGGTCCTGCCGGGCGTCGGGTGGCGCGGGCAGCCGCAACGCCACCGCGCTGGTCGAGGTGTGTCGCCCCCGGCCGATCGCGCTGACCGTGCCGACGGCCCGTTCGGCCTCCGGCACCAGGCGGTTGACGAGTGTCGACTTGCCCACCCCGGAATGCCCGACCAGCACCGAGATCCGGCCGGTGAGCAGGCTGCGGAGCGCGTCCAGCGGGGAGTCCGGCCGGATGAGCAGGTACGGCAGTTCCAACTCGGTGTAGTAGTCGAGCACCGCCTCGGGCCCGGCCAGATCGGCCTTGGTCAGGCAGAGCAGCGGCTCGATGCCCGCGTCGTACGCGGCGACCAGGCAGCGGTCGATGAACCCGGTACGCGGCGGCGGGTCGGCCAGCGCGCTGACGATCACCAGTTGGTCGGCGTTGGCGACCACCACCCGCTCCAGCCGCCCTTCGGCGGTGGAGGCGTCGTCCTCGGCGGTACGCCGCAGCACCGACCGGCGTGGCTCGATCCGGACGATGCGGGCCAGCGCCCCGGACGCCCCAGAGGTGTCGCCGACCAGCCCCACCCGGTCACCGACCACCACCGACTTGCGGCCCAGTTCGCGGGCGCGCATCGCGGTGACGGTGGGGTCGTCCGGCTCGGCTCCGGCCAGCACGCAGGTGTACCGCCCGCGGTCCACCGCGATGACGAAACCGTCCTTGGCGTCGGCGTGCCGTGGTCTGGTCCGGGTACGCGGACGGGAGGATTTACCGGGTCGGACCCGGACGTCGTCCTCGTCGTACTCGCGCCGCCTGATCGCCAGGTCCGCCCCTTCTTCCGCTCAGCTCTTACCGGTCACCAGTGCCGACCATAGTGCCGGGAACTCGGGCATGGTCTTCGAGGTGCACGACACGTCGTTCAACTCGATGCCCGGCACCACCAGCCCGGCCACCGCCGCCGCGTGCGCCATCCGGTGGTCGTGGTAGGTGCGGAACTGGCCACCGTGCAACGGGCGGGGCCGGATCTGAAGGCCGTCGGCCAACTCGGTGATGTCCGCGCCGAGGCCGCTGAACTCCTGGACCAGGGCGGCCAGCCGGTTGGTTTCGTGGCCCCGGATGTGGCTGATCCCGGTGAACACCGACGGCGAGTCGGCGAGCATGGCCAGCGCGGTCAGTGCCGGGGTCAGCTCGCTGACGTCGGACAGGTCGGCGTGCAGGCCCTTCACCTGACCGGTGCCGCGCACCGTCAACCCCTCGGTGGTGAGGGTGACCGTCGCCCCCATCTGCTGCAACAGCGAGCGCAGTCGCTCCACCGGCTGGGCGCTGCCCCCCGCCGGCCAGCCACGCAGGGTCACCTCGCCGCCGGTGACCAGTGCAGCGGCGAAGAACGGCACCGCGCCGGAGAGATCCGGCTCGATCTCCCAGCCGCGCCCGGTCAGCGGCCCCGGCTCGACCGACCAGACATCGGGGGTGCTGTCGTCGACCGCGGCACCGGCGGCGCGCAGCATCTGCACGGTCATCCGCAGGTGCGGCGCGGAGGGCACCGGCGGGCCGACGTGCCGGACCACCAGCCCCCGGTCGAACCGGGGGGCGGCGAGCAACAGGCCGGAGACCAGTTGGCTGGAGGCCGAGGCGTCGATGACGACCTCGCCGCCGGCCACCCGGCCGGTGCCCATGACCGCCAGCGGCAGGCTGTCGCCGGAGGCGGGGGTGTCGACGCGTACGCCGAGGGAGCGCAGCGCCTCGATCAGCGGGCCGAGCGGGCGGCTGCGGGCGGACGGGTCACCGTCGAGGGTGACCTGCCCGTCGGCCAGCCCCGCCACCGGGGGAACGAAGCGCATGATCGTGCCGGCCTGCCCCACGTCGACCTGGGCCGGGCCGAACAACCGGTGCGGCCGGACCAGCCAGCGGTCGTCGTCGGCGATCGAGACGTGCGCCCCCATCGCGCGCAGCGCGGCGGCCATCAGCTCGGTGTCCCGGGCGCGCAGTGGCCGGGACAGTGTCGAGGGCCCGGCGGCGAGCGCGCTGAGCACCAGGGCGCGGTTGGTCATCGACTTGGAACCGGGTAGGCGCAACGACGCGGACACCGGGTCGCTGGCCGTCGGTGCGGTCCACGGCTGCGGCGGCCGGGTCGCGGTCACATTACCCACACCTCCATTCTGCCGTGCGGTGACGCCGCCGGCTGCTACGGTCACCGACCGCTCCCGGGGAACGGGACGGCGGTCGGGCGGCGGGGCGCGCTAGCGTGAGCGGCATGTGCGGGAGGTACGCCACGAGTCGGAGCGCCGGTGACCTGAGCAGCCTGTTCGAGGCCGTCGACGAGACCGGCGACGGGTTGGTCCCGGATCACAACGTGGCGCCGACCGATCCGGTGCCGCTGGTCCGGGTCAGTGCCGACGGGCACCGGGCGCTCTCGCGGGGCCGCTGGGGTCTGGTGCCGCCGTGGTCCCGGTCGCCCTCGGGCGCGGCCCGCATGATCAACGCCCGGGTCGAGACGGTCGCCACCAGCCGGGCCTACGCACCGTCCTTCGCCCGCCGACGGTGCCTGGTGCCGGCCGACGGGTGGTACGAGTGGGTGCGGTTGACCGGTGGCGCGAAGCAGCCGTACTACATGACCCCGCAGGACGGCTCGGTGCTCGCCTTCGCCGGCATCTGGTCGCTCTGGGGCGGCCCGGACGACCCGCTGCTGACGTTCAGCGTGTTGACCACCCCGGCTCTCGGCGAACTGGCCGAGGTGCATGACCGGATGCCGTTGCTGCTGCCGCCCGAGCGCTGGGCGAGTTGGCTGGACGAGACCGACGACCCGCAGCGGCTGCTGGTGCCGCCGCCGATGGACTGGTTGGCCCGGTTGGAGGTGCGGCCGGTCGGGAAGGCCGTCGGTGACGTACGCAACGACGGCCCGGAGTTGACCGCCCGGGTGCCACTGACCCCTCCCGCCGGGCCGTCGGCGTCGACTCTGTTCTGAACACTCTCCGGCGCATTGTCGGGAGTGATTTGCTGTGATTGCGGATGAAAGGTGACCCCAACGTTCTGCCAAGTTCCCGGCAGAGTCTTGTCCCCGTGCGCGCAAGTGCGATAGAACACAGCGCCGGTGGTGGGTGTCGTTCACGTTGGGTGAACGATATCCATCGATCTTGCTGGTCCCACGGGGGAGGTGGGTGGATGACACGGGCGCGTATGCCCCGTCCGCACGAGGTGGCCGCAGCGCGACGTGATCCGCGACTGTTGCGGGCGTTGCGTGAGCGGCGACAGGACGAAGCCTGGCGCACCAGAGGCACTTGTCAGAGCGTCGACCCGGAAACGTTCTTTCCGGCGCCGAACGAGCCGGCCGACGTGGCGGTGGCCCTGTGCCGCAGCTGTGACGTGCAGGGCTCCTGCCTGGCCTGGGCATTGGAGGTCGGCGACTGCCATGGCGTATGGGGTGGCACCACCCCGCGCGAGCGACGGGCGATGCTGGTGGCCTGGCGCAGCGAGGTGCAACCCGACCCCGATGCCGCCGGTGAACCGGGGCCACCGGTGCGTGACCGGCTGCTCACCCTGGTGCCGTTGAGCTGACCGGCCCGGCACCACCCGGTTCGACGGGTTCAATGGGTCGGTGCCACACGACGACATCATCGACACGCCACGCGGTCCCGCCCGGGTCGACACCGATCAACCGTCCGGCCCGCCCCGAGCCCTGCTGGCGCTCGGGCACGGGGCCGGTGGTGGGGTCGACGCACCGGATCTGGTCGCCCTACGCGACACGGCGGTGGCCGCTGGGACGGTGGTGGTCCGGGTGACCCAGCCGTACCGGGTCGCCGGTCGCCGCGCGCCCGCCCCGGCAGGACACCTCGACGAGGCATGGTGCGCGGTGTTGGCGGTGCTGCGGCAGCGGCATCCGGGCGTACCGGTGGTGGTGGGTGGCCGCTCCAGCGGCGCGCGGGTGGCCTGCCGGACGGCGACCACGGTGGGCGCCGCCGGGGTGCTGGCCCTGGCCTTCCCGCTGCATCCGCCCGGTCGGCCGGACCGGAGTCGGGCCGGTGAGCTGCTGACCGGCTTGCCGACGCTGGTGCTGAACGGGGACCGAGATCCGTTCGGTGTGCCGGAGCAGAGCGCTCAGGTGCGGGTGCTGGTCCGGCCGGGGGAGCGACACGACCTGCGGGGCGACCCGGCCGGTACGGCCGCCCTGGCGGTGGACTGGCTGCGCGGGCACGGCTGGGCGACACCCTGACGGCACGGGCCACCACCGGCCCATCCCGGCGCCGCTGCCGTTTCCGCCTACCGCGCCGGGTCGTTGCATTCGATGGTGTCCCAGTGCCCGTCCGGGCGACGACACCGGGCTCCCAGGCCCTTCCTGGTCCCAGCCACGGGACGCACCGCCGGGGCGGGGACCAGGAACGCCTGGCCGGAGCCGGAATGTCCGCCCCCGTAGCGGGTGTTGAACACCTCGGACAACCACTGTGCGAGGGGGTGACCGGTGCCGACCGAGATCCGGAACCGGGAACACAACGAGCGGGAGGCACGGCAACTCAGGAAGTTGCTGGCCGGCCCGAAGTGGCCGGCGGCGGTGCCGTCGGCCGAGGTGGCGACGGGCACACCCGGCCGAACCGAATCGTCCAGAAGGTCGGTGCGCGTATCCTCGGCGGGGAAGCAGCCGACCCGAGGGGATGTGCGGTTGACCACGGAGAAGACGGACGAGCGCAGGGCCCGGTTCGAACGGGACGCAATGCCATTCGTCGATCAGCTGTACGCGGCCGGCCTGCGGATGACACGTAACCCGGCGGACGCCGAGGACCTGGTCCAGGAGACCTACCTGAAGGCGTACGCCGCCTTCCACCAGTTCGAGCAGGGCACGAACCTGAAGGCCTGGCTCTACCGGATCCTGACCAACACCTACATCAACTCGTACCGGAAGCGGCAGCGCCAACCGGTGCAGGCACCCACCGACGAGATCACCGACTGGCAGTTGGCCGAGGCCGAGTCGCACACCTCCAGCGGGCTGCGTTCCGCCGAGACCGAGGCGCTCGACCGCCTGCCGGACAGCGACGTCAAGGAAGCCCTCCAGCAGTTGCCGGAGGAGTTCCGGCTGGCCGTCTACCTGACCGATGTCGAGGGTTTCTCCTACAAGGAGGTCGCCGACATCATGGGCACGCCGATCGGCACGGTGATGTCGCGTTTGCACCGCGGGCGTCGTAATCTGCGCAAGCTGCTTGAGGGGTACGCCGCGGAGCGGGGTTTCTCCGCGGCCCAGCCGGCCCGGAGCTCGACCGCCGCCACCGGCGGGGAGGTGTGACGTGAGCTGTGGAGACCCGCACAAGACGGACTGCCATGAGGTGCTCGCCGAGGTCTACCTTTACCTCGACCTGGAGTGCGCGCAGGAACGGCGGGAGTTGATCCGGCACCACCTCGACGAGTGCGGCCCCTGCCTACGCGAGTACGGCATCGAGCAGGAGGTCAGGGCGCTCGTGGCGCGCTGCTGCGGCAACGAGTCCGCGCCGGACGAGCTGCGCGAGCGGCTACGGGTACGGCTGAGCGAGATCGTCGTGTTCGAGGGCAGCGAGTCGCGCGAACTGGCGGACTGACCGAGACGAGACCGGTGCCCGGGTCGGAGGACCCGGGCACCGACGTCCGTCGTCCGATCGGCGGGTAGCCGCCGCCCGAATCAGGAGTTGGGGCGCTTGCCGTGGTTGGCGGCGCTCTTCTTCCGGGCCTTCTTCTTCCGGGCCTTCTTCGCCATGTGACCTCCTTGTGATGGCCGGACCGACTACGCGCGGCCCCGCCCACCGGGGGTGCCGTCGCCCTCGCCGGCGTCGGGATCCGACCCGTTGATGCTAGTGCCGGTGGTACCGACGGATCGCTGCCGGGGCCGCTCCACGCCCGTCGGACGCCTGCTCATGATTGGATACGTCGCAGGAGCAGCCGCGAGGAAGGGGCCGCAGGAGATGGCCGAGGAGATCCGCGCCGAGATGGTGGCGAACGTCTGGAAGGTCGTCGCGTCGGCCGGGGACACCGTGTCCGAGGGGGACACGCTGGTGATCCTGGAGTCGATGAAGATGGAGATCCCGGTGATCGCCGAGTCCGAGGGCGTCGTGCAGCAGCTCGCGGTGAACGAGGGCGATGTGGTGCAGGACGGCGACCTGATCGCGGTGATCGGTTGACCGAGGTACTGATCCGGCGGGCCGAGCCGGCCGACTTCGCCGGGGTCGCCCAGTTGACCGTCGCGGCGTACGAGGCCGACGGTCAGCTCAAGCACGAGCCCGCCTACGCCGACGCGCTGGGGAACGTCTCGGCCCGGGCCGAGCACGGTGACGTGCTGGTGGCCGTCGACCGGGAGAGCGGTCGGCTGCTCGGGTCGGTCACCTTCGTGCTGCCGGGTACCCGGTTCGCCGAGATGTCCCGCCCGGGGGAGGCGGAGTTCCGGATGCTGGCGGTGGACCCGGCCGCGCAGGGCCGGGGCGCCGGTGCCGCGCTGGTGGAGGCGTGCGTCGCGCGGGCGATCGAGCTGGGCTGCACCGGGGTGACCATCTGCGTACGCGACGGGTTCGCCGAACCGGCCCACCGGCTTTACCGCAGGCGTGGCTTCGTCCGCCAGCGGGAGCGGGACTGGAGCCCCGCTCCCGGGGTCGACCTGCTCGCCCTTTACCTGCCGCTGCGTTAGCCAGCCGGAGCTGCGCCTACTGCCGGGTGGTCGGCTCGGCGATCGCCGCCAGCAGTTCGTCGGCGACCTCCAGGGCCACCCGTTTGCGCTCGGCGTCGGTGATGTCCGGGGTGCGTACGGCGAACCAGCTGCTGTGCACCGCGAACAGGGCGAGCACCGCACGCAGCTGCGCACCGGGGGAGTCGTCGCCCTGGCAGAGCGCGCTGGCCAGCCGGAACATCCGGTCGCGCAGTTCCCGACCGGCGGAGAGGCTCTTCAACGCGGTCTGGTTCTGCTCGAAGAACCGCATCACCGAGGGCTGCTCGCCACCGAACATGGCATCGGCGTACCGCTCGACGATGGCCCGGCGGGTGGCCCGCGTCGCCGGCTGGCCTTCCGCCCACGCGATCAGCGCGTCCATCCGCTCCAGCCGGTCCTCCACCACGCTGGTGACGATCTCGTCCTTGCTCTTGAAGTGGTAGTAGAGCGCCGCCTTGGTCACCCCGAGTCGCTCTGCCACCTCACGCAGTGAGGTCGCCTCGTAGCCCTGCTCGGTGAAGAGCTCCAGCGCCACGGCCTTGATCCGCTCCCGCGTGCCGCCTGTGCTCTGACTCACGCCTACCCGCCAATCCGGTTGACCGTCGTTCGCTGTCCAACTTACCGTCCGGCTAGTAAGGTGACTAGCCGGACGGCAAGTAAGTGTGCCGCATCTCGGGGGGAGCTTACTGATGGCACAGCAGAGTCAGGCGCCCGTACGACCCAATGTCCGGGTCGTCCTTTTCGGCCTGATGATCGCGATGATGCTCGCGATGCTCGACAACATGATCGTCAGCACCGCGCTGCCGCGCATCGTCGGCGAGTTCGGTGGGCTTAACCACTTCACCTGGGTGGTGACCGCTTACGTGCTGGGGACCACCGTCTCCACCCCCATCTGGGGCAAGCTCGGTGACCTCTACGGCCGTAAGGCGGTCTTCCTCACCGCCGTGGTGACCTTCCTGGTCGGTTCCGCGCTCTGCGGCATGGCCGGGTCCGGGTTCCTCGGCGGCCCGGACGACGGCATGGTCCAGTTGATCGCCTTCCGGGCTGTCCAGGGTCTGGGCGCCGGTGGCCTGATGGTCGGCGTCATGGCGATCATCGGCGACCTCGTGCCGCCCCGCGAGCGTGGCCGCTACCAGGGCATGATCGCCGGGATCATGGCGATCGCGATGGTCGCCGGCCCGCTGGTCGGCGGCTTCATCACCGACCACCTCTCCTGGCGCTGGGCGTTCTACGTCAACCTGCCCCTGGGCGGTGTGGCGCTGGTGCTGCTGATCGCCACCATGCACCTGCCCAAGTACCGCACCGAGCACCGGATCGACTGGCTCGGCGCCGCGTTGTTGTCGGTCGGCATCACCGGGATCGTGCTGATCACCACCTGGGGTGGCAACGAGTACGCCTGGGCCTCCCCGCAGATCCTCGGCCTCGCGCTGCTGGCCGTCGTGGCGCTGGTGATCTTCGGGTTCGTCGAGCGCCGGGTTCCCGAGCCGATCCTGCCGCTGCGGCTGTTCGCCAACCGGAACTTCGCCCTCATCTCGGTGATCGGGTTCCTGCTCGGCTTCGCGATGTTCGGGGCGATGAACTTCCTGCCGCTCTACCAACAGACCGTGCAGGGCGCCTCGGCGACCAACTCCGGCCTGCTGCTGCTCCCGCTGATGTTCGGCATGTTGGTGGTCTCGCTGGTCGTCGGCCGGGCGATCACCCGGACCGGGCGGTACCGGATGTTCCCGATCGTCGGCGGCGTGGTGATGACCGTCGGGCTCGCCCTGCTGAGCCTGCTGGACGTGGACACCAGCAAGTTCCAGTCGTCGCTCTACATGCTCGTGCTCGGTAGCGGCATGGGTTTCCTCATGCAGACGTCGATGCTGATCGCGCAGAACAGCGTCGACCAGAAGGACCTGGGGGCGGCCAGCGGCGCGGCCACCTTCTTCCGCTCCATCGGCGGATCGTTCGGCATCTCGCTGTTCGGCGCGATCTTCGCCAACCGGTTGGCCGGTTCAGCTGCCGGTGGCGCGTTCAGCGGTGGCGGCGAGGCCGGGGCGGCGATGAACATCGAGAAGCTCCGCGACCTGCCGGCACAGGCTCGGGAGGTGGTGCTCGGCGGGCTCGCCGACGCGATCTCCCACGTCTTCCTCTGGGCGGTGCTCTTCGCCGTGGTGGTCCCGGTGCTGGCCTGGTTCATCCGGGAGATCCCGCTGCGCACGAGCAACGAGCGGGAGCCGGACGGCGGCCAGGAGCAGACCGGGACCGACCTGGCCCACTCACCGGCCGGCTGATTTCCCGGGCTCAGAGCCGTGTGGGCGGCTGCGCCACGGCGGCAGGAGGCGGCGTAGCAGGGCGCGCAGCGCGCCACGGCGCTGGCTGGCGGTCACGCCGGCCAGCTTCCGCGCCAGCGCGACGGCCTCCGGATCGAGGCCCGGCGTGGCCAGCGCCAGGTGCGCCACGGAGGTGGCGTTCGGCGGCGTCGGCTGCCGCGTCGCGTCGGTCACCGCCACCAGCCGTCCGGTGACCAGAGCGGCCACGTCGGAGCGGACGGACGGGTCGACCCAGGCGGCGGTCACCAGCGCGAACAGGGCCGCCTCGGCCACCGCCTCCGGCTGCTGCGCCAACTCCACGAGCACCCGCCGCCGGGTCGACTCCGCCCACGGCTCGTCGGTCCGGTGGTGCAGCAGCCCGAGGCAGGTCCAGACCTGCACGCACCGCAGCCACAACGCCGGGTCCTGGCCGGAGAGCACCCGCCCCAGCGCGTTCTGTGGCGGCTCGGGTGGATGGGCCAGCAGGCCGAGCAGGTCGGCCAGGTCGAGCGTGGCCAGGCCGACCGCCGCGTCGTACGCCGCCGGCGGGTGTGGCCAGGCCGGGTGGGCGAGTTCGCGCAGTCGGCGGGCGGCCTCCGCCGACGGTGGGGGCGGCGTGGGACGCCCGGACGCCGACTCGGCGGCCTGCCCGTCGACCGAGGCGGTGGGCGACGCCGGTGGCGTCACCTGCCCCAGCCAGGGGCGTCCGCGACAGCACTCGGCGAGGTCGCCGTGCTCGTGTGAGTCGTCCGGGTGGTCGCGGATGAAATCCGCCAGCGCCACCAGGTGGTCCACCGAACCGTCGCGCTGGAATCGCAACCGGTGTGCGGTGTGCACCGCGCAGTCGAAGGACGGATTGCGGGCCAGGGCACGCTCGATCCAGTCCAGCGCCTCCGCCAGCCTGCCGTGGTCGGCGAGGGTGCCGGCGATGTCGGCGTACACCGCCAGGTCGTCCGGGTCGTGCCCGACGGCGCGGCGCAGCGCCGCGAGCGCCTCCCGGGTCCGGCCGGCGCTGCGCAGCGCGTACCCGAGCCACACCTCGCCCATCTTGGATGGTGCCGCGCGTACCCCCCGGCTGGCCCAGCGGACCGCGAGTGGGACCTCGCCCAACCGCCGGGCCAGCGCGGACGCCGTGCCCAGCAGCAGCGGGTGCTCCGGGTGCACGGTGATCGCGTTGCGGGCGAGGGTGAGGTACGGCGACAGGGCCGCCCGGTTCGGTGGCGGGACCGGGTCCGCGACGGCGGCGCACACCTGCATCAGCACCCGGGCGGCCTCTTCGGGGCCGAGGCGTTCGGCCAACTCGGGCGAGGTCACCCAGGGCACCGCGGCCCAGTCCGCGCCGGGTGCGTGCGCGGTGGCGGCGACCAGCAGATCGAGCCCTTCGGCCGGTCGCCCCGCCGCGGCGAGCAGATGTGCGCGGGCGACCACCGCGCCGACGAACGTGTGGTGTTGCAGCGGAAACAGGCCGAGGCCGCCGTCGCCGCTGGTGGCGGCCAGGCGGGCGAGGGTCTCGTGCACCTCGGGCAGCGTCGGTGCCCGGGCCAACGCCGCCGCGACGTGGTCGGCGGCATGCGCCAGCTCGCCGGCATCAAGGGCCCGCCGGGCCAGGGTCAACTCCTCCGTCGCCGGCAGCGCCCGGTCGTCCGTTCCCTCGGCCACGTGGTCCTCTCGCTCGTCGGTACCGGCTGCGCGGTGAGGTCGGGTCAGCGTAGGTGACAGGGCCAGGTTTTGGTGATCCACTGCGCACTCCTGCTCGTTTGATTGCCTTAAGTCGTTAAAAGCTGCAAGACTGAGCATCATTCGCGCGGATAACGCGCAGGGGAGGAGTTTCCGTGACACGCCCAGGCAGCGGCATGGCCGCCGACATCGACGAGCAGCCAGCCGGCTACGAGCGGTTGCTCGCCACCGAGCACGCCACCGGTGTCGCCCGGGTGGCCGCGATCGTCGCCGAGCGTCGACCCCGGCACGTGGTCTTCACCGCGCGGGGCACCTCGGACCACGCCGCGCTGTACGGCGCGTACCTCAGCGAGATCCGCCTCGGCTTGCCGGCCGGTCTCGCCTCGCCGAGCACGGTCACCCTCTTCGACGCCCGGCTGGACCTCTCCGACGCCCTGGTGATCGGGGTCAGCCAGAGTGGGGGATCGCCCGACCTGACGGAGGTGCTCCGGGCCGCCCGTGACTCCGGTGCCCTCACCCTCGCCGTCACCAACGCACCCGACTCCCCGTTGGCGACGACCGCGGAACTCTCCATCGACATCGCGGCCGGGCACGAGCGCGCGGTGGCCGCCACCAAGACCTACACGGCCGAGCTGCTCGCCCTGCTGATGCTGGTGGAGGGGATCCGGGCCGGCGACGGCGTGCTGCCCGCCGAGGAGCGCCGGGCCCTGGCCGAGCTGCCCGAGCTGGCCGCCCGCACCCTCGCCGACCCGGTCGCGGCCCAGCTCGCGCCGCGATACCGCTTCGCCGCCCAGATCGTCACCACCGGCCGGGGGTACGCGTACCCCACCGCCCGGGAGGCGGCGTTGAAGCTGATGGAGACGTCGTACCTGCCGGCGCTGGCGTTCTCCGGCGCCGACCTGCTGCACGGGCCGCTGGCGATGACCGATCCGGACGTGCCGGTGCTGGCGGTGGTCGGCTCGGGGCCGGGCGGACGGTCGATGGGCGAGGTGCTGCCCCGACTCGGCGAGCGCCGCGCCGACGTGGTGGTGGTCGGCTCCGCCGAGGTCGACGGCGCCACCCGCCTGGCCGTGCCCGAGGTCGACGAGCGGTACGCCCCGCTGCTGGACATCCTGCCGTTGCAGCGGCTGGCACTGGCGCTCGCCCTGACCCGGGGCGAGAACCCCGACGCGCCGCGTGGGTTGAAGAAGGTCACCGCGACCAGGTGACGGTCGGCGTGGCACGCTGGTCGGCGTGTCAACGCTGCGCGATCTCGCCGAGGAACACACCCGCCTGAGCCGGGTCGACATCGACCACCTGCACCGCATCGCCGGTGACTGGCAGCTGCTGTCCGACCTCTCCTTCGCCGACCTGCTGCTCTGGGTACCGGTGGACGGTGAGGGCAGCTTCCTCTGCGTGGCCCAGGTCCGCCCGACGACCGCGCCCACCGCCTACCAGGACGACCAGGTGGGACGGATCGTCGGCGGCCCGGAGGTGGCACACCTGGATGTGGCCTACCGGCAGGGGCGGATCTGGCGGGAGGGCGACCCGGTCTGGTACGGCGACGTGCCCGCCCGGCACGAGGCGATCCCGGTCCGGCTGCGTACCGCCGACGGCGAATCCGGCGAGGTGATCGCCGTGGTGGGCCGGGACACCAACCTCTCCACCGCCCGTACGCCCAGCCAACTGGAGTTGAACTACCTGACCACCGCCGACGACCTGGCGCAGATGATGGCGGACGGCACCTTCCCGCCGCCCCGGCACCCGGGCGAGACCACCTCGGCACCACGGGTCGGCGACGGGTTGGTGCGACTGGACGCGGGCGGCAAGGTCACCTATGCCAGTCCCAACGCGCAGTCGGCGTACCGGCGGCTGGGGCACGCCTCGCTCCTGGTCGGCGAGGATCTCGCGGTGCTGCACCGGCGGCTGGCCGACGACCCCCTGGAGGGCACGGACGCCGCCAACGGCATCCTCGCCGCGCTGCGCGGCGAGGCGCCGCCCCGGCGGGAGATCGACGCACGCGGGGCGACGATGCTCACCCGGGCCCTGCCGCTGATGCCCGCCGGGGTGCCGATCGGCGCGTTGGTGCTGGTTCGGGACATCACCGAGGTACGCCGACGCGACCGCGCCCTGATCACCAAGGACGCCACCATCCGGGAGATCCACCACCGGGTGAAGAACAACCTCCAGACGGTGGCGGCGCTGCTGCGCCTCCAGGCCCGCCGGGTGTCCATGCCCGAGGCGCGGGTGGCGCTGGAGGAGTCCGTGCGGCGGGTCGCGTCGATCGCCTTGGTGCACGAGACGCTCGCCATGTCCAGCGACGAGGCGGTGGAGTTCGACGGGATCGTCGACCGGGTGGCCAACGCGGCGACCGAGGTGGCGGCGACCGAGGTGACCGTCGCGATGCGTCGTATGGGCACCTTCGGTGTGCTGCCGGCCGAGATCGCCACGTCGTTGGTGATGGTGCTCAACGAGCTGCTGCTCAACGCCGTCGAGCACGGCTTCCCACCGGCCGGAGACGACTCCCCGGCGCTCACCGGCCCTGCGAAACCCGAGGTGGTGGTCTCGGCTCAGCGGCTCCGCAAGATGCTGCACGTCACCGTCACGGACAACGGCCGGGGCCTGCCGGCGGAGTTCGACGCCGAGGGCGGTGCGAAGCTCGGGTTGCAGATCGTGCGGGCACTGGTCACCGGGGAACTGCGCGGCACCATCGAGTTGCGACCCGGTGTCGAGGGGGGCACCGAGGCGTTCCTGGCCCTGCCGCTGGCCCGTAGCGCCCCCGAGGGGCGCTGAGAGCGGCGCTTCCCACCCGGTCCGCCGCCCCGCCAGCGGCGGCCGAGCAGCCCGAGGTGCGCCGGCCTCGCCCGCACCGGTGGTCAGCCGCGCCGGGTCAGCAGGGCGAGGGTGATGCCGGGCCGTGGCCACACCTCGGCCACCGTGAAGCCGTCGCGTAGCGCGTCCCCCTTGGCGCCGGGTACGCCGGCCAACGGGTCGGCCCGCCGCCCGGCCCGTACCAGCCAGACCCGGTCCGCCCCGGCCAGGCACTCGGCCGGGCGGTCGCATTCGGCGGCCCACAGATCACCCCGGCGTTGCGCCTCCTCGACCAGCAGCGCGTCGCGTGGAGTCCGGTCGCCCAGGTGGTATCGCAGACCGAGGTCGAGGAAGAACCAACTGTCCCGGGGTGAGTAGACCACCGCGTCACCGGGCCGCCGACCGCTCGCGACGATCTCGGCGACCGCGCGGTAGTCCACCGTCGCACTGCGGGGCCACTCGTGGGTACGCCGCAGCGCGGCCTGGTCGGGCAGGCCGAGCAGGCCGGTGAGGACCACCACCGCCAGCGCGGCGGGCAGCCGGGTGGAGGTCAGCGCCGCGCCGGCCAGCAGGCAGCCGAAGGGCACCACGAAGACCAGGTAGCGGGGCACCCACAGGGGGACGACCAACCCGGCCAGGAAGAGCAGTAGCACCGGTGCCAGCACACAACTCAGCGGCAGCAGACCACGGCGACCGGCCCGGGCCGCGCCCAGCGCGGCGAGTCCGAGCAGCACCCCACCGACCACCCCGCTCTGTGCCACGCCTGTCGCCAGCGCCGCCAGGTCCCCGGGCCGGGCGGCGTCCACCCAGTCGAGCTGCCGGGCCCGCTGCCCCCGGGCCACCAGGGCCACCGGCACCACCGCCAGCGCCACCGGCACCAGTGCGACCAACCACGACCAGACCGGTGACACCCGTCTCCGGCCCGATCCGCCCGCCCGGTCACCGTCGTCCGGGCCAGTGGCGGCCCGGACGCCGCCGGTCCTGGTCAGCACGGCGAGGGCCTGGGCGGCGAGCAGGGTGAGGGCCACCAGGTGGGTGAGCCCGACGGCGGTGGTCGCCGCCGCGTAGCCGACCCACCGCCGTCGAGCGGGTCGCCGCAGCGCGTCGACCAGCAGCAGGGTGCTCAGCACGGCGAGCGCGCTGGCCACGGCGTACGGCCGTGCCTCCTGCCCGTACCGGGAGGTGCCGGGAAGCACCGCGAACAGCAGACCGGCGAGGGTGCCGACGCGGACGTCCCACAGCCGCTGCCCGAGGAGGGCGGTCAGCCCGGCCGTGGTGGCCATGGCGAGTGCCGAGGGCAGGCGCAGGGCGGCCACCGAATCGCCGGCCACCGTCGACCAGGCGTGCATGAGCAGGTAGTAGGGGGCGCTCGCGGCGTCGATGGTGCCGGCGAGCCGGAACAGGCCGGTCAGTCCTCGGGTGGCGGCACTCCAGGTGGCCAACTCGTCCCGCCAGGGCTGGGCGGAGTCCAGCCCCACCAACGTCACCAGCAGGGTGACGGTCGACGGCACCAGCCACACCGGCAGCGAGCGCAGCCGCATTCCGCTCAGCCGGACGCCGATCCCGGCGACCGGAATCGACTTATCGGGCAAATCCCCCACAGGGTGAGCCTGCCACACGGTGACGCTCGGAGCGGTCGGCAGCAACCGCCCGTGATGTGGGATCCAGCACGCGGTCATTGGCTGGCCTGCCCGGGGTGTGGCAGCATGACGTTCATGACTGCCGCTGTCGTACGTCGCTTCGTGGCTCGCCGCCACGTCGACTACGGCCGCGTTCGCAGCGCCATCTGTCCGGCTCACTGACGACGCCCGACCACCCTGCCTCGGGCACGCAGCGCGCCGGCCGTGCAAGACAACGTTGTCCACGGTCCCTCCGGGGAACCGGTCGCCGCGCCCGCTCAGCCCCACCGAGGCGCAGCAGACAACGGAGGACGCCGCGATGGCAGTCAGCGAGATTCCGGCCCGTCAGCCACGATCCCCCCGACGTCCCCGTGGCGAGGGTCAGTGGGCGCTCGGGCACCGGGAGCCCCTCAACCCCAACGAGCGGATGAAGAAGGACGACAATCCGCTCAACGTGCGGGCGCGCATCGAGAACATCTACGCCCATCGTGGTTTCGCCTCCATCGACCCACAGGACCTGCGCGGCCGGTTCCGGTGGTGGGGCCTGTACACCCAGCGGAAGGCGGGCATCGACGGCGGGCGCACCGCCGTGCTGGAGCCGCACGAGCTGGAAGACGAGTTCTTCATGCTGCGGGTACGCGTCGACGGTGGCCAGCTCGACCTGGCGCAGCTGCGGACCGTCGCGGAGATCTCCCGCGAGTTCGCCCGGGACACCGCGGACATCACCGACCGGCAGAACATCCAGTACCACTGGATCCGGGTCGAGGACATGCCGGAGATCTGGCGGCGGCTGGAATCGGTCGGGTTGCAGACCACCGAGGCCTGCGGCGACTGCCCCCGGGTCATGCTGGGCAGCCCGGTGGCCGGGGTGGCCGAGGCCGAGCTGATCGACTCCACGCCCGCCATCGACGAGATCGTCAAGCGGTACGTCGGCGACCCGGAGTTCTCCAACCTGCCGCGCAAGTTCAAGTCGTCGATCTCCTGGCTGGCGGACATCCCGTACGAGGCGAACGACATCGCCTTCCTCGGTGTCGATCACCCCGAACACGGTCCGGGCTTCGATCTCTGGGTCGGCGGCGGCCTGTCCACCAACCCGATGCTGGCCCAGCGGCTGGGCGTCTGGGTGCCGCTGTCCGAGGTGCCCGACGTCTGGGCCGGGGTGGTGGGGATCTTCCGTGACTACGGCTACCGCCGACTGCGTCACCGGGCCCGGCTGAAGTTCCTCGTCGCCGACTGGGGCGTGGCGAAGTTCCGGGAGGTGCTGGAGAAGGAGTACCTCGGCCGGACGCTGCTCGACGGTCCCGCCCCGGAGCTGCCCGAGCGGCCGATCGACCACATCGGCGTGCACCGGCAGCGCGACGGTCGCAACTACGTCGGTGCCGCCCCGGTGGTCGGGCGGGTCTCCGGCAGCCAGCTCGCCCAGTTGGCGGACGTGGTCGAGGCGCACGGCAGCGGCCGGGTGCGACTCACCCCGTACCAGAAGCTGCTGGTGCTGGACGTGCCGCCGGAGCGGACGGACTCGTTGGTCGCGGGTCTGCGCGACATCGGCCTGGAGGCGCAGCCGTCGGCCTGGCGGCGCGGCACCATGGCCTGCACCGGCATCGAGTACTGCAAGCTCGCCATCGTCGAGACCAAGGCGCGCGGCGAGGAGCTGGTGGCCCGGCTGGAGCAGCGCCTGCGTGACTTCGACGCGGACATCTCCATCCACATCAACGGCTGCCCCAACGCCTGCGCCCGCACCCAGGTCGCGGACATCGGCCTCAAGGGGCAGTTGGTGACCGGGCCGGACGGCCGTCAGGTGGAGGGCTTCCAGGTGCACCTCGGCGGCGGACTCGGCATGGCCGAGGGACGCACCGCCGGCTTCGGGCGCAAGCTGCGTGGCCTGAAGACCACCGCCGAGGAACTGCCCGACTACGTCGAGCGGCTGGCCGTGCGCTATCTGGCGGGGCGGACCGAGGGCGAGACGTTCGCCAACTGGGTGATTCGGGTCGACGAGGAGGAACTGCGATGAGTGGTACAACTCGTTCCGCGCCGCTGTACTGCCCGTACTGCGGCGAAGAGGATCTACGGCCGAGCGAGACCGGGCACGGCGCGTGGGAGTGCCACGCCTGCGCCCGGGTCTTCACGGTCCGGTTCACCGGCCTGCTCTCCCGGGCGGTGAGCCGATGAGCGCCCTGATCTCCGCCGCCGCCCTCAACCTGGTCGACACCCGTCCGGTCGTCGCCACCGACACCGATGCGTCTCGGCGTGACCCGGACGAGCTACGCGCACTGGCCGAGCGGGCCGCTCGGGAACTGGAGGGCGCGCCCGCGCTGGAGATCGCGCGGTGGGCGGCGGAGACCTTCGGGGACCGGTTCTGCGTGACCAGCTCGATGGCCGACGCGGTCCTCGCCCACCTGGTCTCCCGGGTCGCACCGGGGGTGGACGTGGTCTTCCTCGACACCGGCCTGCACTTCCCGGAGACCCTCGCGATCCGCGACGAGGTGGCCCGCACGCTGCCGGTGAACGTGCGGTCCATCCGGCCCCGGCTCACCGTGGGGCAACAGGACGGCGAGTACGGGCCACGGCTGTTCAACAGGTCGCCGGACGAATGCTGCCAGCTGCGCAAGGTGGAGCCGCTGGAGCGGGCGCTGGTCGGTTATGACGCGTGGGCCGCCGGTCTGCGCCGTGACGAGTCACCGACCCGCGCCAACACGCCGGTGGTGACCTTCGACGCGCGTCGGGCCAAGGTGAAGGTCAACCCGATCGCGGCCTGGACCCAGTCGGACGTCGACGCGTACATCGCCAGGTGGAACGTGCCGGTCAACGAGCTGTTCCGGCGCGGCTACGGCTCGATCGGCTGCTGGCCGTGCACCCGGCGGACCAAGGCGGGCGAGGACCCACGGGCGGGTCGTTGGGCGATGTTCGAGAAGACCGAGTGCGGGCTGCACGTCTGACCGGAGACGGCGGACGAACCCCTCCCGCCGAGCCCCGGTCGTCGGGAGATCCGCTGCTGCTGGTCGCGCATGGCAGCCGCGATCCGCGGGCGGCCGACGCGACCAGGGCGCTCGCTCGGGCGGTGGCCGCCGTCCGTCCCGGTACCCCGGTGTCGGCGAGTTGGCTCGACCACACCGACCCCGACCCGACCGAGGCGCTCCGAGGGTTGGCGGCGGCCGGACACTCCCGCGCGGTGCTGGTGCCGCTGCTGCTGACGGCCGCGTACCACCGCCGGGTCGACATCCCGGCGGCGGTGGCGGCGGCCCAGCGATCGGGTCCACCGATCCAGGTGCGGGTCACCGACGTGCTCGGACCGGTTGGCGGGGAGGTGGACCCGGCACTGCTGGCCGGGCTGCGGCGGCGGCTGGGCGAGGCGCAGCCGGGTCGGTACGACGCGGTGGTGCTGGCCGCCGCGGGAACCCGGGACGCGGCGGCTCGGGGATCCGTGGGTCGGGTGGCCGAGGCCCTCGGTGGCGCCCTCGGCGCTCCGACACGGGTCTCCTACGCCTCGGCGGCACCGCCGGCCGTGGACGCCGCGGTGGCGCGGTTGCGGGCACGTGGCGCGCGCCGGGTGGCGGTGGCCGCGTACTTCCTGGCACCCGGGTTGTTCCACGACGGCGTGGTGACCGCGGCACGGCGGGCTGGGGCGGTCGCGGTGGCCGACCCGCTGACCGACGCGCCGGAACTGGTCGATCTGGTGCTGCGCCGGGTGGACGCCGCCGGGCAGCAGAACGCCCCGGCGGGCTGAGCCGACCGGGGCGTCTCGCTTCGTACGTGTGTGGTGGTCAGGCGGAGTGAGCGCGCAGCACCCGGAGGCCGCCGCGACGCTTGACGGCGCGCCGCTCCTCCTCGCTCATCCCGCCCCAGACGCCAGCGTCCTGACCGGATTCCAGTGCCCACTGCAGGCACTGGTCGGTCACGGAGCAGCGCCGGCAGACGGCCTTGGCCTGCTCGACCTGCAGGAGAGCCGGACCGGACGTCCCGATCGGGAAGAACAGCTCCGGGTCCTCGTCGCGGCAGACAGCATGGTGACGCCAGTCCATGGCGGCAACACTCCTCATTCTGGATGGGTGGCAGATGTTGCTTCTTGGTGCTTTTCCTATATGCATCCGCATTGCCGATCGTGACGGTTAGCGACCGTCATTTCACCAATGCGTGAGCAGGCTGTTGGCCCGCAGGACCTGCTGAAAAGCTCGACTGGTCGAGCGAATCCAGG
The DNA here is from genome assembly GCF_049844495.1 of Micromonospora sp. DT48. Classification (NCBI taxonomy): domain Bacteria; kingdom Bacillati; phylum Actinomycetota; class Actinomycetes; order Micromonosporales; family Micromonosporaceae; genus Micromonospora; species Micromonospora sp. DT48. The sequence continues at coordinate 2,373 of NZ_JBNCLE010000001.1, read as the reverse complement.
CAATGTCCCGCTAGTTCAAGTTCGCTTGTGAATACTTTCACGAACTCACCCAATGTCAAGGGTGACGCTCGGAAAAACTCCGGACGGTGAGCAAGCCCACAACCCATTTGTCCGGGTTCCGGAGGCCTCCGGCTACCCGTCGTACCACAGTCGAGGATCAATATAGTACAGTCCGCCGCACATTGCTGACATTTCCGACACGCGCCTCGGGTGTCGCAGCCGTCGCGTCGGGGGAACGTCGACTACCTCACCCCGGCGGGACCGGAGACCTAACAGATTACTCTGAGTGCGGCCGGAACGGAGGTGAATCTGACTTTTTCCCGCTCGCCAAGATAGTCGCCGTCGAGCTGAAATGCCTGCGGACGGCCCGCTACCAGCGTGAACTCGGCCACGTCGTGCAGCCGGAGCACCTGACGACCTCGCGGATCGGGCGTCTGGGCGAAGAACTGCGTCACCGTACGTGTCGTGCTGACAACTCCGAGGTGGCGAAGGGCCATCACATCGAGGCCGAGGTCGAACGACGCGTCCGGGTTCGGGTTGACCTCCCGCTCCCCGACGTAGGTCCACGGGGCGGTGTTCTGCACGATGATCGTGGCCAGCTCGTCCTCGGTCGCCTCGCCCGGACGCTCCAACCGGATCGCCGGGTGCCGCCGCTCGCCACCCAGCAGGAACTGCGCGGTGAACGCCCGGAAGTAGAGCGAAGGGGAGGGGACCCGTCCCCGGCGGCGCGACTCCTCGACCCGGTGGATCACCGACGCGTCGAGCCCGAAGCCGGCGCAGAACGTGAAGTAGCGGTCGTCGGCCCGGCCGAGGCCGATCGTGCGGTGCCGACCCAGACGCAGCCCTTCCAGGATCATGCTGGCGCCCTCCGGCCACTCCCGGGGCAGACCGAGCGCCCGGGCGAAGACGTTGGTCGAGCCCCCGGGCACGGTGGCCAGCGCCGGCAACCGGTCGGCGGTCGGCTCGGCACCACCGGCGGAGGTCGCCGCCATCAGGCCGTTGACGACCTCGTTCACCGTGCCGTCGCCACCGAGGGTGACCACCACGTCGACGCCCTCCTCGGCGGCCTCCCGGGCCAGCGTGGTGGCGTGGCCGCGCTGGCGGGTGTACCGCACGGAGAGTTCGACCTCACTGCGCAGCGCTCGGACGAGCACGTCACGCGCGCGCTCACTGGTGGTGGTGGCCTTCGGATTGACCAGCAGGACAGCCCGCATGGGCGGCACAATACCCCGCGCCCCCACCGGTATCGTGACCGCGTGACCATCGACTCCGACCCAACCCCTGTCACGCTCCGTTGGGCGGTCCGGCTGCTGCGCGGCCAGGCGGTCGCGGTCGGACTGGTCGCCGCCTGGCTGATCTTCGCCGACCTGACCGCCACCACCACGGACCTGACCTCGGCGCTGCTGGTGACGGCCTTCGCCATCGGTGCCGCCGTCGCCCTCTGGGCGCTGGGCGGTGCCCTGCTCCGACGGCGGGCCGGTGCTCGCGCACCGGCCATCGTGCTCCAGCTCATGCTGCTGCCGATCGGCTGGTTCATGATCCAGGGCGGGCTGGGCTGGCTCGGCGTGCCGCTGATCGCGCTCGGGGTCGGGGTCACCTGGTTGCTGGTGAGCCCGCCGACCACCCGCGCGCTGGGCTTCGAGTGAGCTGACCCGCGTGCTGGGCTTCGAGTGAGCTGACCCGCGCGTCCGTTCGCCGAGCCGCGTACGGCGTACCGCGTCGCTCAGCCGCGCGGCACGCTCACCAGCCGGAGGCGCGTCGGGTGAGCAGCGAGATGGTCGCCCGCCCGTCGGTCGCGCTCGCGCCCGCCGACGTGGTCAGCGCGGTGAGCACCTTCCACGCGAACGAGGACTCCGCCGGCAGCCGGGCACCCGGCGTCGTCGGCACGGTCACCTCGACGGTCAGTGCGTCCTCGGTGACCGAGAAGCGGCAGTCCAGTTCGGCGTCGCGGGCGGCGATGGCGAGCAGCATCGCGCAGGCCTCGTCGACCGCGATGCGCAGGTCCTCGATCTCGTCCAGCGCGAACTGGAGGCGGGCCGCGAGGCCAGCGGTGGCGGTACGCAGCACGCTCAGGTAGCCGCCGTCCGCAGGCACGGTGAGGTGCACGACGTCGTCATCGGTCGTCGGCTGGCCGGTCAGTTGAGTCACCACTCATCCCCCCGGTCGGGGACTCTACCCGCTGGGGCCGCCGAGTGGTTGGTGATGGTCAGCGCGGCCACCGGGGCGTACCGGAGGGACTCGTCCGGGACGGCGACCGAGGGCACCAACGCGTCGGCGGGCGGCGCGCCCCGGGGGGCCCCCCCCCCCCCCCCCCCAGAAAAGCCAGGGAGCGCCAACCCGCACAACCCCCCGCACCCGCCAGGCGCCCCCCCA